>NZ_RZQT01000039.1:0-49164 GCF_003998485.1 Mesorhizobium sp. M7A.F.Ca.CA.001.04.2.1 | reverse complement strand
CCACAAGATCCCGCGCGGGCCGCGTGCGCTCGTCTTCAAATTTCAGATATTGGGCGGCGGACCAATCAGCCATTTGAGCTCCTCATGCCGGTTGAGATCGCCGCCCGGAAAACCCCCTTACCGCGTCAGCCTCTTGTAGGTCATGCGGTGCGGGTTGACGGCATCCGGCCCGAGGCGGCGGATCTTGTCCTGCTCGTAATCCTCGAAATTGCCCTCGAACCATTCGACATGGCTGTCGCCCTCGAAGGCGAGGATATGCGTCGCCAGGCGGTCGAGGAACATGCGATCGTGCGAGATGATGACCGCGCAGCCACCGAAATTTTCCAGCGCGTCTTCGAGCGCGGCCAGCGTTTCGGTGTCGAGATCGTTGGTCGGTTCGTCGAGCAGCAGCACATTGCCGCCGGTCTTCAACATCTTGGCCAAATGCACGCGGTTGCGCTGGCCGCCGGAGAGGTTGCCGACCTTCTGCTGCTGGTCGCCGCCACGGAAGTTGAACGACGCGCAATAGGCGCGCGTGTTGGCCTCGAACTTGCCGAGCTTGACCACTTCTGCGCCGCCGGAAATCTCTTCCCACACCGTCTTCGACGGATCGAGAGCATCGCGGCTCTGGTCGACATAGCCGAGCTTCACCGTTTCGCCGACGCGCACAGAACCCGCATCCGGCTTTTCCTGGCCGGTGATCATGCGAAACAGCGTCGTCTTGCCGGCGCCGTTCGGGCCGATGACGCCGACGATGCCGCCGGGCGGCAGCTTGAATTCCAGGCCGTCGATGAGCAGCGTGTCACCAAAGCCCTTCGACAGGCCTTCCGCCTCGATCACGACATTGCCGAGCCGTTCGCCGTGCGGGATGACGATCTGCGTATCGCTCGGACGCCGCTTGTCGGCTGCATCCAAAAGATCCTGGAACGCCTGGATACGCGCCTTGGATTTGGTCTGGCGGGCCTTCGGGCTCGACTGGATCCATTCGCGCTCGCGGCCGATGGCGCGCTGGCGGGCATCGTCCTCGCGGCCTTCCTGCTTGAGCCGCTTGGCCTTGGCTTCGAGGTACTTGGTGTAGTTGCCCTCATAGGGAATGCCGCGGCCGCGATCGAGTTCGAGGATCCAGCCGGTGACGTTGTCGAGGAAGTAGCGATCGTGGGTGATGATCATCACGGCGCCCGGATAGGCACGCAAATGCTTTTCCAGCCATGCCGTGGTTTCGGCGTCGAGATGGTTGGTCGGTTCGTCGAGCAGCAGAAGGTCGGGCTGGCGCAGCAGAAGCTGGCAAAGTGCGACGCGGCGGCGTTCGCCGCCCGACAGCTTGGTGACTTCCGAATCCTTGGGCGGGCAGCCCAGCGCTTCCATCGCCATCTCGACCTGCTGTTCGAGATCCCACAGGTTCAGCCGGTCCATCTCGTCCTGGAGCTTGGCCGACTCGTCGGCCGTCTCGTCGGAATAGTTCATCATCAATTCGTTGTAGCGCTCGATGATGGCGGTCTTGGCGGCGACGCCTTCCATGATGTTTTCGAACACGGTCTTGTCCGGATCGAGCGCCGGCTCCTGCGCCAGGTAGCCGACAGTGGCGCCTTCGGCGAGCCACGCTTCGCCGTTCCACTCCTTGTCGAGCCCGGCCATGATCTTGAGGATCGTCGACTTGCCCGAACCGTTGGGGCCGAGGATGCCGATCTTGGCGTCCGGATAGAAGGAGAGATGGACATTCTCGAGCACCTTCTTGGTGCCATAGGCCTTGTTGAGGCCGGCCATGTGATAGATGAACTGGCGTGCCACGCGCGCTTTCCCTGAAAAACCGACTGGATTTGTCGAATTGAATGGAGGTTGGCCGCTATGTAGGCGATGCGGCGGCGAACGGCAATCGCTTTTGCCAGATCAGGCCAATCACACGGACAAGTGTGGACCGCTGCTCGTGCAGTCTGGGGGCCGTTCAGCCGCCCTTACTGGAACCCGATAGCGTCGACGGTGCCGGTCGGGCAGCCTGCCTTGTTGGTCGGCACCGAAGCCAGCAGCAGGTCCTTGAGCGCGCTGTTCGGGCCGATCGGGCCGGCGAGGCCGAGGGTCAGTTCGCCGATCAGCCGCCTGCCGCTCGACGGATCGATGACGCAGGAAACGCGCACGCGGTCCCCTGCTCCCGCCCCGAAGGCAGTGTCGAAAGCGCCGCGGATCTGGTCGGCCGTCAGCTTGCCGCCGATGTTCTTGGCAAAGAGATCGCGCACCGGCGAACTGTTCACCGCGCGCATCAAATTCAGCGCGTCGGAGAAATAGTCCTGCTGGCTCTTGCCGTAGCAGGTGCCGTGCTTGATCCATTCATGCCGTTCGAGGTGGGAGGCCGTTCCAGGCATCACCTGGTCGAGTTCCGTGCGGGTGTTGGCGTCAAGATTGACCGACGGCAGGTCTTTCCAGTGGGCCGGATTGTCGTTGGCCTTGTCGCTCGCCGTCGCCTGGCAATAGAAATTGCCATTCGGCTGCGGCCACAGGCCGTGCAAGGTGAAATGCGTGGCGTCGAAATCGCCGGCACTTTGTGCCCTGCATTCGGTCTTGTTCGACTTTGTCTCGCAAAACGCCGGCTGCCAGCTCAGCGCGAAGACGTATTCGGGCTTCCCCGATGCCGCCGGCTTGCCTTGCCCGTCAGGCGCGGCCGGCACGGTCGCCGCGCTGCTGCCGGAAACATGGCCGCAGCTGACCTTCACCCAGCGGCGCTCCGGATCGGCGCCCGGCACCAGGATGAGATAATGCGTCGGCGTATCCTTGTTGCCGGCAAGCAACTGATAGCTCTGCCCGGCATCGGTCGAGACATTGCCGGGGTTCTTGCCGTTCTTGATCGCTTGCGTCGCCGGACAGGCGGCGTCGGCGACGAAGCTGCCGCTCATCTTCACGTCGGCATGCGCGGCCCCGGCCAGCGACGCCGCCAACATGGCCAATCCGAAAACGACACCGATGCGCATGGAGAATCCCCGGCTGAAGAAGTGGGCGACAGACTGAAGCTGCCTCCATGTCAGAATTGCGATATTTTGCTGACCGAACGCAAGAAACATCGTCGCGAAAAGCGGGTTTGCCGGATTGACGCATAATGTGGGCCGGCGCAAACAAAGCCAACGACGACAAAAGCAAGGGCGGGACCAGGCGGCATGTCATTCAGCCAGCAGCGCGTGGTTGCCTCGCCGACCGGTGCCGAGCTCAATCTTTTCGTCAGGCAGGCCGATGGCCGGGCACGCGCCGTCGTCCAGATCAATCACGGGCTAGCCGAGCACGCAGCGCGCTATGCCCGCTTTGCCGATTTTCTTGGCTCGCGCGGTTTCGACGTCTATGTCCACGATCATCGCGGCCACGGCGCGACCAAGGCGTCCGACGCTCCGCTCGGCAGGTTCGCCGACAGGGACGGTGCCGCCAAGGTGATCGCCGACGTCGACGTCATCCATGATCTTATCGCCCGCGAACGGCCAAACAGACCGGTCATCCTGTTTGGCCATTCGATGGGTGCGTCGGTGGCGCTGAACTACCTGTTGCGCCACTCGCCACGCGTTCACGCGGCAGCAATCTGGAACGGCAATTTCTCCCAAGGCCCGCTTGGGCAGCTTGCGCTCGGCATCCTTGCCTGGGAACGGATGCGGCTCGGCTCCGACGTGCCATCGCGCCTGCTGCCGAAACTCACCTTCCAGGCCTGGGGCAAGGCGGTGCCCAATCACCGCACAGTGTTCGACTGGCTGTCGCGCGACGAAGCGGAAGTGGCGAAATACATTGCCGATCCCTTGTGCGGCTGGGACGCTTCGGTGTCGATGTGGCGCGACGTCGTCGGTATGGCGCTGAACGGCGGCAAGGATGCCGGCTTTGCCGGTATCCGGCGCGACCTGCCCGTCAGCATCGTCGGCGGCGAGAAGGATCCGGCTTCCGACTATGGCAAAGGGATCACCCATCTTGCCGATCGCATGCGCAAGATGGGCTTTTCGAATCTGGTTTCAAAGGTTTACGCCGACACCCGCCACGAAAGCCTGAACGAGGTGAATCGCGACATTATCATGGATGATTTCGCCGCCTGGGCCGACGAAGTCCTCAAAGCGTGACGGATTGGCCCATTGCAAGAGCCGTGACAGCCGTTGCAGGGCTTGATAGAGGCTCTGCTTTCGCAGCAATCGCAGTGATTGCGGCAACCACGGTGATCCATGGCTGAGCCCCCGCTGAAAGGCGTCCGCGTCGTCGAACTCGCCCGCATCCTTGCCGGGCCATGGGCCGGGCAGTTGCTTGCCGATCTCGGCGCCGATGTCATCAAGGTCGAGAGCCCCGATGGCGGCGACGACACCCGCAAATGGGGCCCGCCCTTCGTCATGGGCAAGGACGGCGAGAACCTGTCGGCCGCCTATTACCATTCCTGCAATCGCGGCAAGCGCTCCATCGCCATCGATTTCTCGACCCCGGAAGGCGCCGAGACGGTGCGCCGGCTGGTCGCCACTTCGGACGTGCTGATCGAGAACTTCAAGCTCGGCGGCCTGAAGAAATACGGCCTCGACTATGACAGCCTGCGCAAGATCAACCCGCGCCTCGTCTACTGCTCGATCACCGGTTTCGGCCAGGACGGTCCGTACGCACCGCGCGCCGGCTACGACTTCATCATCCAGGCCATGGCCGGCATGATGTCGATCACCGGCGAGGTCGGCCGCGAGCCGCAAAAGGCGGGCGTTGCCATCTCGGACATCTTCACCGGCCTTTATTCGGTCATCGCCATCCAGGCAGCACTGCGCCATGCCGAGCAGACCGGCGACGGCCAGCATGTCGACATGGCGCTTTTCGACACCCAGATCTCGGCGCTCGGCAACCAGAATTTGAACTATCTCGTCTCCGGCAAATCGCCGGTGCAGATGGGCAATGCGCATATGAACATCGCCCCCTACGAGGTGGTGCCGGTCCGGGACGGGCACATCATCCTTGCGGTGGGCAATGACGGCCAGTTCGCCAAATTCTGCGCTGCCGTCGGACTGGACGACCTGCCTGCCAATCCCGACTTCGCCACCAATCCTGCCCGGGTCGCCAACCGGGTCAAGCTGCGTGAGCGCATGATCGAGGCGCTGAAGATCTTCGACCGCGATCCGCTGCTGGCAAAGCTCGAAGCGGCCGGCGTGCCGGCGAGCCCGATCAACACGATCGGCCAGATGTTCGCCGACCCGCAGACGATCGCGCGCGGCATGCGGCTCGACCTGGACGACGGCCATGGCAATCTTCTGCCTTCGGTGCGCGCGCCGATGGTGATGTCGGGCACGCCGCTGGTCTATGAGCGCCCCTCGCCGCGCCTGGGCGAGCACACGCAAGAAATCCTTGCCGAACTGGAGAAGTCTGGACAATGAAGACCGGCGGACAACTCATCGTCGACGCGCTCGAAGCCAACGGCACCGACCGCATCTACTGCGTGCCCGGTGAATCCTATCTGGCGGTGCTCGACGCGCTGCACGATTCAGCGATCCGCACCATCGTCTGCCGCCAGGAAGGCGGTGCCGCCATGATGGCCGATTGCCACGGCCGCCTGACCGGCAAGCCCGGCATCTGCTTCGTCACCCGCGGCCCCGGCGCCACCAATGCCTCGGCCGGCATCCACATCGCCATGCAGGATTCGATACCCGTCATCCTGTTCATCGGCCAGGTCGCCGGCCACGCCAAAGAGCGCGAGGCTTTCCAGGAGGTGGATTACAAGAGGTTCTTCGGCGACATCGCCAAATGGGTAGTCGAGATCGACGACGCCTCGCGCATCCCAGAATTCGTCACCCGCGCCTTCGCCGTGGCGACATCGGGCCGTCCCGGCCCGGTGGTGATCTCGCTGCCCGAAGACATGCTGACCAGTGTCGTCGAGGCGCCCGTCGCCTTGCCGCACACACCGGTGGAAACACGGGCCGGCGAAGCGGAACTCGATGCGCTGGAAAAGCTGCTGGCTAAGTCCAAGCGGCCTTTCGTCATCCTTGGAGGCACGCGCTGGGACGCCGAGGCGGTTGCACAAATGCGCACGATCGCCGAGGCCTGGTCGCTGCCGGTCGGCTGTTCCTTCCGCCGCCAGATGCTGTTCGATCATCTGCATCCGAACTATGCCGGCGATGTCGGCATAGGCATCAACCCGAAGCTGGCCACAGCGATCAAGCAGGCCGACCTCGTGCTGCTGATCGGCGGCCGCATGGGCGAAATGCCCTCCTCGGACTACACGCTGCTGAAAAGCCCCTACCCGGCCCAGACACTGGTCCATGTCCATGCCGATTCCGGCGAGCTCGGCCGCGTTTACAGGCCGGCATTGGCGATCAACGCCTCGCCGTCCGCCTTCGTCGACGCTTTCGCCAAACGCAAGCCGGCCTCCGCACCCGTCTGGGCAGCCGAGACGCCAAAGCTGCATGCCGCCTATCTCGACTGGTCGACACCACCCGAAAGCGGCCCCGGCCCGGTCCAGATGGGCCCGATCATGAACTATCTCGAAAAGATGCTGCCCGACGACGCCATTCTCACCAACGGCGCAGGCAATTACGCCAGCTGGGTGCATCGCTTCCATCGCTTCCGCCGCTTCGCCACTCAAGGTGCGCCGACGTCAGGCTCGATGGGCTATGGCACGCCTGCGGCAGTCGCCGCCAAAGAGCTGTTTCCAGAGCGCACCGTGGTCGCTTTCGCCGGCGACGGCTGCTTCCTGATGAACGGGCAGGAATTCGCCACTGCCGTGCAATACGATCTGCCGATCGTCGTCGTCGTCGTCAACAACGGTATCTACGGCACCATCCGCATGCATCAGGAGCGCGAATATCCCGGCCGCGTGGTGGCCACCGACCTCAAGAACCCCGATTTCGCGGCTCTCGCCCGCGCCTATGGCGGCCATGGCGAAACGGTTGAGAAGACGGCGGACTTCGCCCCGGCCTTCGAACGCGCCCGCGCCAGCGGCAAGCCGGCGATCGTCGAGATCAGGCTCGACCCCGAAGCGATCACCCCGACCCGGACGATGACCCAGATCCGCGACAAGGTTTGAGAGCCGACCGGGGCAAGTCGAGTTCCTTCACGCCCCCTCTGCCCTGCCGGGCATCTCCCCCCTCAAGGGGGGAGATTGGCAGTTTCGTCGTCTCGCCCTTCTTCCAACACTGGCGATTGGCGAAACCCGAAGTACATTCGATCTCCCCCCTTGAGGGGGAGATGTCCGGCAGGACAGAGGGGGGCGCTGTCCCGCCAACCTTCAACGGTCAGCTACTTCGCCTTCTCGATCTGGCCGCGGACCTCCCCATTCGGGTTCGCTTTGGTGTGGACGTTGACGTAATACTTGCCGGCCTCAAGGTCAGCCGCCTGGGCATCAGTGAGCGTCTCCGACCCCTTGATCGGGCTCTTGAGTTTTTTGAACGGGATGACAGGGTCGGCGTTTTCACCCATCGCCGCAGGGCCATGGATATGCGCGGCCGTCGCCGGTCCGCTGAGGCCGGAATATTTGACGTTCCAGTTGAGCTTCTTCTTGGTCGTGTCGAAGGTGAAAGTGGCCGTGCCCTTACCCTTCGTGGTGACGGGCGGGCTCTGCTGGCTGCCGTCTAGTGTCGCCTTGAACTTTTCCATGGCTGCCAGGGCCGGCGATGCGAACAGGAAAGCGGTCGAAATGGCCAGCGCCGACAGCGCCGGTAAGAAGGATTGGGTGCGCATGAAGAACCTCCGATTGACTGTGCACGCGTCGCGGCTCCCCGGCGCGCGCATGCGCCAACGGAACGGCCTGGCGGCACAATGTATCCAACCACACGTTTTTGTGATGACGTATAGAGATCCTAGGGGCCGTCCTGTCCGGCTTTAGCGATAGCGGTCAGACCGCCGCCAGCGCCTGCGTCAGGTCGGCGATCAGATCGTCCGGATGCTCGACGCCGATCGACAGCCTGACCGTGGTCTCCAGCACGCCGATGCGCTGGCGCACCTCGAAGGGAATGCCCGAATGGGTCATGGCCGCGGGGTGACTGGCCAGCGATTCCGTTCCGCCGAGGCTCACCGCCAGCTTGAAGATCTGCAATCCGTTGAGGAAGGCGAAAGCCGCCTTCTCCCCGCCCTTGATGTCGAAGGAGAAGGTTGATCCGGCGCCGCTGCATTGCGCCCTGTAGGCGCGGCCGGCCGGCGTATTCTCGCCCAGAAACGGCAGGTAGTGCACCTTGTCGACCTTGGCGTGGTCGCGCAGGAATTCGGCGATCAGGCGAGCATTGTCGTTGGCCCGCTCCATGCGGATCGACAGCGTCTCCAGCGAGCGGCCGAGCATCCAGCAGGAATGCGGGTCGAGCTGCGTGCCGATCGCGCCGCGCAGCGCCTTGATCGGCTTGGTGATAGCCTTGCTGCCCATGGCGGCACCTGCGATCAGGTCGGAATGGCCGCCGACATATTTGGTCAGCGAATAAACCGACACGTCGGCACCATGTTCGATCGGCCGCTGGAACACCGGACCCAGCAATGTGTTGTCGCACACGATGATCGGCGTTGACCCTTGGCTCGCGCCGATCTCGTCGGCGATCTTGCGCATCAGCGCGAGGTCGACCAGGCTGTTGGTCGGGTTTGACGGCGTCTCGATCAGGATGACCGACACGCGGCCTTTCGCGACGGCCGCGTCGGCGGCCGTGCGCACCGCCGACTCATCCACGCCATCCGCGAAACCGACAGCACCGATGCCAAAACCGGAGAGCGTGCGCGTCAAAAGCGTCTCCGTGCCGCCGTAGAGTGGCTGCGAATGCAGGATGACGTCGCCCGGACGGGCATAGGCGAGCAGTGTCGTGGCGATCGCCGACATGCCCGATGAAAACAGGATACAGGCATCCGTCCCCTCATAAATCGCCAGCCGGTCCTCGACGATCTCGCTGTTGGGATGATTGAAGCGCGAATAGACCAGGCCGGAGGCGGTGCCGCTCGGCGGCTCCTTCCTGCCGGATGTGTAGTCGAAGAAGTCGCGTCCCTCCTCCGCCGACTTGAACACGAAGGTCGAGGTCAGGAACACCGGCGGCTTGACGGCGCCCTCCGACAGCTGCGGATCGAAGCCATAGCTCAGCATCAGCGTCTCCGGATGGAGCTTGTGGTTGCCGATATGGGTCTTCGACGGGCGTGGCGCGGTCATGGCTTTTCCTGCCTGTTCGAGTGAAATAGTGAACGGCAATTTATGCGATCTCGTTCCGCCAGTCCTTGCTATTTTTGGGCTCACATGGCTGCATCCCCGCAACAAATTGCCTGGAGACACCGAAAGTGCAGCAGAAGATAGCCGACGATTTCGACCTGAAAATCCTGCGTGAGCTGCGGGCCGACGCCCGCATCACCAACAACGAGCTTGCCGAGCGCATCGGCCTGTCGCCGTCGCCCTGCCTGAGGCGTGTGCGGCGGCTGGAGGAGACCGGGGTCATCAGAGGCTACACCACGCTGGTCGATCCCTCAGCCTTCGGCTGGAGCATGGTCGCCATCGCCACCATCCGGCTCAGCCGCCAGAACGAAGACGAGATCGTGATGTTCGAGGACGCGATCCGCGGCTGGGAAGAGGTGCTGGAATGCCACCTCGTCACCGGTTCGCGCGACTATGTGCTGAAAGTGGTGACGGGAAGCCTCGAACAATACGAGCGCTTCATCAAGGAAAAGATCGCGCGGCTGAAATGCGTCGCCTCGATCGAGACCAGCTTCGTCATGAACACCATAAAGGAACGGCGCCTCTGACATTTCTGCCGGAGGCGCCGCTTTCTGGATAGATGTGTTGCCGGCTAGGCTTACTTGACCGCTTTGTCGGTGATGGCGGTGGTGTAGGCGCCGGTCGGCTCCTTGGTGATGATCTTCTGGTCGAGCAGCGCCTTGGCGGTGCGCTCGTAGGTCGCCGGGTCAAGCTTGCCGTCGGCATTGTCGATCAGCTTGGCGACTTCGCTCATCATGCGCTTCTGGTGGTTCTCGTCCTGACCGCCGCCGTCCATGACGATGCCTGCGGCTTCGTCATTGTTGTCGATGGCATATTTCCAGCCCTTCATCGAGGCGCGCACGAAACGCACCATCTTGTCTTCGAAGGCCGGATCCTTGAGCTTGTCTTCGGACGCATAGAGCCCGTCCTCGAGCAGGTCGTTGCCCATGGCCGAGTAGTTGAACACGGTCAGCTGTTCCGGCTTGTAGCCGGCGTCGATCAGTTGCCAGTATTCGTTGTAGGTCATGACCGAGATGCAGTCCGCCTGCTTCTGGATCAGCGGCTGCACGTCAAAACTCTGCTTGAGCACCGTGACGCCGTCCGGGCCGCCCTCGGTCTTCAGGCCGAGCTTGTTCATCCAGGCGTAGAACGGATACTCGTTGCCGAAGAACCAGACGCCGAGCGTGTGACCTTTGAAGTCGGCTTCGGTCTTGATCGGGCCGTCCTTCGGGCAGACCAGCTCCATGCCGGCCTTCTTGAACGGCTGGGCGATGTTGACCAGCGGCACGCCCTTTTCGCGGGCAGCCAGCGCACCGCCCATCCAGTCGACGATAACGTCGGCACCACCGCCGGCGATCACCTGCTCGGGCGCGATATCGGGACCGCCCGGCTTGATGTCGACGTCGAGACCCTCGGCCTCATAGAAACCCTTGGCCTTGGCGACATAGTAGCCGGCAAACTGGGCCTGCGTAACCCATTTCAGCTGCAACGTCACCTTGTCGGCGGCCATTGCCTGGAAAGCGGCAAGCGACATCGCGCCAGCCAGAACGGGAATAATCAGTCTTTTCATTTTGTTACCCTCTGAAGTTAGTGCCCTAAACCCACCGCCCCTATCCACCACGGACAGAGGGATGCCAAAACGTGACGGCTCTTTCGACAAGAGCGACCACGCCATAAAAGACCGAACCCGCAAGTGCTGCAACTGCGATTTCGGCCCAGACCATGTCGATGTTCATCCGCCCGACCTCGGTCGAGATGCGGAAGCCCATGCCGACGACAGGCGTGCCGAAGAACTCGGCAACGATGGCGCCGATCAGCGCCAGCGTCGAGTTGATCTTCAGCGCGTTGAAGATGAAGGGAGCTGCTGCCGGCAGCCGAAGCTTCAAGAGCGTCGGCCAGTAGCCCGACGCGTAGGTGCGCATCAGGTCGCGCTCCATATGGCCGGAGGCGGCCAGACCGGCGACCGTGTTCACCAGCATCGGGAAGAAGGTCATGATGATGACCACCGCCGCCTTGGACTGCCAGTCGAAGCCGAACCACATCACCATGATCGGCGCGACGCCGATGATCGGCAGCGCCGAGACCATATTGCCGATCGGCAGCAGGCCGCGCCGCAGGAAAGGCACGCGGTCAGCGAGCACGGCGGTGATGAAGCCGGCGCCGCTGCCCACGACATAACCGAAGATGACCGCCTTGAAGATGGTCTGCCGGACATCGGCACCGAGCACCGGCAGCGAACCGGCTATGCGCGCGCCGATGGCGCTTGGCGGCGGCAGCAGGATGAAGGGTATGCCGGCCCCACGCGTCACCGCTTCCCAGATGATCAGGATCCAGGCGCCGAAGATGGCCGGGATGATCAGGCGCAGCGCGGTGCGAGCCCATTTGGCGAACGGACGCAATGATGACAGCACCGCCACGCAGCGCCAGCCAAGCAGCCATGCGGCGGTGAGAAGCAGGAAGTACGGCGTCCGCGCCAGGCCTTCGAAACCGGTGATGCCTCCAATCAGCAGCCACGCGAGCAAATGCGCGCCGATGAAAAGCACAACGGCTTCGACGATGGACGGTATTCTGGCCATCGAGATCAAAGCAGCGACAAGCAGAACGCCGAAGATCAGCCAGGTCGTCGCCACATAGGGATATATCAACGTCCCTGCAGGCTGCGCCAGTGCATCGACTTTCGGCGCGGCGATCGGGCCGAGCGCCACTGCGATCAGGCACAGCACGATCGCCAGCACTGCCTGCCAGGAGGGTTTCAGCCAGTTCATGCCGGCCTCCCGCCCATGGCGCGGTCGACGAGGCGCCCGGCAATGCCGACCACCATGACCAGAAGGGCGGCCACCACCGAACCGGCGACCAGCGCCGACCAGATGTCGATGGACTGGCTGTAATAGGCGCCGGCGAGCAGCTTGGCGCCGATGCCGGCGACAGCGCCAGTCGGCAGTTCGCCGACGATGGCGCCGACCAGGCTTGCCGCCACCGCCACTTTCATCGAGGTGAACAGGAACGGCACCGAAGCAGGCACGCGCAACTTCCAGAAGGTCTGCGCGCGACTGGCATTGTAGGTGTGCATCAGGTCGAGATGCATGATCTCGGGCGAGCGCAGGCCCTTCACCATGCCGACAGTCACCGGGAAGAACGACAGATAGGTCGAAATCATCGCCTTCGGGACTAGCCCGCTGATGCCGATCGCCCCCAGCACGACGATGATCATCGGCGCCACAGCCAGGATGGGAATGGTCTGCGAGGCGATGATCCACGGCATCAGGCTGCGGTCGAGCGTCGCCACATGGACAATGCCGACGGCGATGATGATGCCGAGCGCCGTGCCGAAAGCGAAGCCGAGCAGCGTCGACGAAAGCGTCACCCAGGCATTGTAGACCAGGCTGCGGTTGGAGGTGATGGGCCGCAGGAAGGTGTTCTCGAAGAAATTCACCGCCACCTGGTGCGGCGCCGGCAATGTCGGCTTCGGCTGCGACAGCGTCTTGCCGATGAGTTGGCTGAACGTGGATGTTTCACCGGCGCGACGATCGAGATCGCGCTGGAACGGCGTGTTGAGGATGACGGCGAAGACATACCAGAGCGCGACCACGCCAACGAGGATGGAGGTGACGGGAACGAGCTTGTCGCGGAAGGTGTCCATCTAGCGGGCCTCAGCCGACTGGCGCCCTCCTCTCCCCAACGGGGAGAGGATGGCCGGAGCGAAGCGGAGGTCGGGTGAGGGGGTGGAAATCTTTCCGTCAAGGCAAGCCAAGATCGTATCCAGGACCGCTCGACGTTCGGCCAAAACCTCATGATTCCAGAACCGGGGAACCGAATAACCTTGTCCGTTCAGCCAAGCTGTCCTGGAAGGGTCGGTTGGAGAATCTGCGTGCTGACTACCATCAAGTTCGACAATCAGGCTTACCTCGCGACAAACAAAATCCGCGATGAACGGTCCAAGCGGCACTTGCCTCACAAATTTGTAGCCATTGAGATGACGGCCTCTCAGTTCCCCCCAAAGCCTGTATTCAGCCTCGGTCTCGTCAACCCGCAGCTTTCGGGCGCGAGCGGTTGCCCCGACCTTTCTCTTGGTCGGATCCGTCGGCGCCGCCCCCTCACCCGACCTCCGCTTCGCTCCGGCCACCCTCTCCCCGTTGGGGAGAGGAGGGAGCCCGTCGTTTGCTCCCTCAATCGTCATAGCTGTGCCCCGCGCGCAGCCCGTCCCGCACCCGCGCTGCGATCGCCAGAAACTCCGGCGTCTCGCGGATGTCGAGCGGCCGCTCTCTCGGCAGCGTCGATTCGATGATGTCGCTGACACGGCCCGGGCGCGGCGACATGACGACGATGCGCGTCGACAGATAGACGGCCTCCGGAATGGAGTGGGTGACGAAGCAGATGGTCTTGTTGGTGCGTCCCCACAATTCCAGCAGCTGCTCGTTGAGATGGTCGCGCACGATCTCGTCCAGCGCGCCGAACGGCTCGTCCATCAGCAGCAGGTCGGCGTCGAAGGCCAGCGCACGGGCAATCGAGGCGCGCTGCTGCATGCCGCCCGAGAGCTGCCAGGGATATTTCTTCTCGAATCCAGAGAGGTTGACGAGGCCGAGCGTGCGCTTGATCCGCTCGCCTTGCTCCGCCCTGGACAGGCCCATGATCTCCAGCGGCAGCCCCACATTGCGCTCGATGGTCCGCCACGGAAACAGCGCCGCCGCCTGAAAGACATAGCCATAGGCGCGTTTCTCGCGCGCCTGCTCTGCTGTCATGCCATTGACGGAAATCGCCCCCGAGGTCGGCTTCTCCAGATCGGCGATGACGCGCAGCAGCGTGGTCTTGCCGCAGCCCGAAGGCCCGATGAAGGAGACGAACTCGCCCTTGCCGATGGTGAGATCGACATTGGACAGCGCCTGCACCGGCCCGTCATTGGTCTGGAAAGTCAGCCCGAGTTTGCTTGCCGCGACGACGGCTGGCGAATTCCCCGTCATCGGTTGCCGCCTGCCTGTTTCCGTTCCCGCGGCGGCTGGAATCCGATTGCTTTTATCGCGATGTTGTTTTCCACTTGCCCTGTCCCATTTGGCCCTGTCCCTCTGACCTTGTCCCACGCGATCGACGCCCGGAGTTTCCCCGATGTCGCCCAAACCCACTTGTCATCTTATCCGCCCTGAAAGCACTTATGAAGGCAAGCAGGGGCTGACCTATTTCGCCGGCATTGCCGCCGAGACCGTCGGTGCGTCCGGCATCTGCATGCACATGCTCACCATGCCGCCCGGCGCCCGCGCCAAGGCGCATATGCACGAGAGCCACGAGACGGCGATCTATGTGCTCTCCGGCGAAGTCCACACCTGGTATGGCGACCGGCTCGAGCATCATATCGTCGTCAAGGCCGGTGATCTCTTCTACATCCCCGCCGGCGTGCCGCATCTGCCGGCCAACCTGAGCGGCGCCCCGTCCTCTGCCGTCATTGCGCGCACCGATCCCAACGAACAGGAGAGCGTCGTCCTGCTGCCGGAACTGGATGCGCTGGTCGCCGGAAGCTGACTTCGCCGGGCTAGGCGCCCGTCGGCCAATTGCTAGAGGTTTGCGCCCGCCAGCTTCGGCAATCATCGGCACCGAGACACTTCCCCATAGACGGTGCCGTCCGCATCCGCGATCACCAGTTTCTTGGCGTTCTTGGTGCTGTGCTTGATGATGAAGGTGGCGGGCGCCTTGCCCTCTTCGCCTTCGGCCTTGCACTCCGCCTTCACCACAAGCGAGCCGTCGGCCTGGACCCTCTTGCCGGTGAAGGTGCAAGCGCTCGTCGCCGTGATGAAGTCGGTGTTGGTTAGAAGCAGCATGTCCTCGGCGTAGACTTCCTGGCCGTTCTTGTTGATGCAGCCGGACTTGTTGCCATAAGGTTTGGCTAGGTCGATGCCGGCCGCCGACACTTGGCTGGCCACCAGAACCAAAACTGCCGCGAAAAGAAGTCCCCCGCGCCGCACCTCAAACCCCGGTCGCCGGGATGCCGGTGCGTTCCACTTTGCGCGGCGCGGAGATTTCCTTCCACGTCGACAGCGCCCGGTTGACGGCCGCATTCGGCTCGCGGCCGACGAATTCACCATGGCCGGGCTTGGCCTTGACCTCGGACTCCTGGATCGACAGTTCGCCACGCGAGAACACGAACCGCGGCAGGCCGGTCACCTCGAAACCCTCGAAGACATTGTAGTCGATCACCGATTGCTGCTTCTTGGACGAAATTGTCTTCTTGCGCTTGGGATCCCAGACGACGATGTCGGCGTCGGCGCCCTCTACGATGGCGCCCTTCTTCGGATACATGTTGAGGATCTTGGCGATGTTGGTCGAGGTCACCGCGACGAACTCGTTCATCGTCAGCCGGCCGGTGTTGACGCCTGTGGTCCACAGCACCGGCATGCGGTCTTCAAGCCCGCCGGTGCCGTTCGGGATCTTGGTGAAATCGCCGACGCCGTTGCGCTTCTGTTTGGTGGTGAAAGCGCAATGATCGGTCGCCACCACCTGCAGCGACCCCGCCTGGAGGCCGGCCCACAGCGAGTCCTGGTGCGATTTGTTGCGGAAGGGCGGGCTCATCACGCGGCGTGCCGCATGGTCCCAGTCCTTGTCGAAATACTCGCTCTCGTCCAGCGTCAGGTGCTGGATCAGCGGCTCGCCGAACACCCGCATGCCCTTCTGGCGCGCCCGGCGGATCGCTTCGTGGCTCTGCTCGCAGGAGACATGCACGACATAGAGCGGCACGCCGGCCATGTCGGCGATCATGATGGCGCGGTTGGTCGCCTCGCCTTCCACTTCGGGCGGCCGTGAATAGGCGTGGCCCTCGGGGCCGTTGTTGCCGGCAGCCAGCAGCTTCTGCGACAGTGCCGCCACCACGTCGCCATTCTCGGCATGAACGAGCGGCAGCGCGCCGAGATCGGCGCAGCGCTGGAACGACGCATACATCTCGTCGTCGTCGACCATCAGCGCGCCCTTGTAGGCCATGAAATGCTTGAACGAGGTGATGCCCTTGTCGACGACCGTGGCCATCTCGTCGAACACCTGCTTGCCCCACCAGGTGATCGCCATGTGGAAGGAATAGTCGCACGACGCCTTCGAGGTCTTGTTGTCCCACATCTGCAAGGCTTCGAGCAGCGACTGCTGAGGCGCCGGCAGGCAGAAATCGACCACCATGGTCGTGCCGCCGGAGAGCGCCGCGCGCGTGCCGGACTCGAAGTCATCGGCCGAATAGGTGCCCATGAACGGCATTTCGAGATGGGTGTGCGGGTCGATGCCGCCCGGCATGACGTAGCAGCCGGTGGCGTCGAACTCATGGTCGCCATGCAGGCCCGAACCGATGGCGACGATCTTGCCGTGCTGCATCAGCACATCGGCCTTCCAGGTGCGGTCGGCGGTGACGATGGTGCCGTTTCGGATGACTTTGGTCATTGACTGTTCCCTTGTTCTCTTCGCGCTTCTTTACGAGCGTCGTTTGGAAGGTGGATTCTAAGCTCACTCCACGATGACAGCCGTCTCCACCACCGCGTGGAACAAGACATCGGCACCCGCCGAAGCCCATTCCTTGGTGATCTCCTCGGCCTCGTTGTGGCTGAGGCCATCGACGCAAGGGCACATCACCATCGCGGTGGGCGCGACGCGGTTGATCCAGCAGGCGTCGTGGCCGGCACCGGAAACGATGTTGCGATGGGAATAGCCAAGGCGGTCGGCGGCATCGCGGATCGCCTTGACGCAGCCGGCATCGAAAGTCACCGGATCGAAAGCGCCGACCTGTTCGATCTCGTAGCGGATGTCGAGTGCATCGCAGATCGTGTCGATGCCTTCGCGGATGCGGCCATCCATCGCGTCCAGCACTTCTTTTTCCGGCGAGCGGATATCGACGGTGAAGACGGTGCGCCCGGCGATGATGTTGCGCGAATTGGGATAGACCTCCATGTGGCCGACCGCGCCGACGGCATCGGGCTGGTAGTCCATGGCGATCTCGTGCACCAGTTCGATCACCCGCGCCATGCCGAGCCCGGCATTGCGGCGCTTGGGCATCGGCGTCGAGCCGGTATGGGCTTCCTTGCCGGTCAGCGTCACCTGCAGCCATTTAAGGCCCTGGCCATGGGTGACGACACCGATGTCGATATCCTCGTCCTCGAGGATCGGACCCTGTTCGATATGCAGTTCGAAGAAGGCATGGATCTTGCGGTCGCCGACCTTCTCGGGGCCTTTCCAGCCGATGCGCTCCAGTTCCTCGCCGAATTTCTTGCCCTGCTTGTCGACATGCCCGTACACATCGGCCTGGTCGAGCACGCCGGCGAACACGCCGGACGCCATCATAGCCGGCGCGAAGCGCGAGCCCTCCTCGTTCGTCCAGTTGGTGACGACGATCGGATGTTTGGTCTTGATGCCGAGATCGTTGAGCGAGCGCACCACTTCAAGCCCGCCCAGTACGCCGAGCACGCCGTCATACTTGCCGCCGGTCGGCTGCGTATCGAGATGGCTGCCGACATAGACCGGCGGCAGGCTGGGATCGGTGCCTTCGCGGCGGGCAAACATCGTGCCCATTTCATCGACGCCCATTTCGAGCCCGGCCGCATCGCACCAGCGCTTGAACAGATGCCGCCCTTCGCCGTCTTCGTCGGTCACGGTCTGGCGATTGTTGCCGCCGGCAATGCCGGGGCCAATCTTCGCCATCTCCATGATGGAATCCCACAAACGGTCTGAATTGATTCGCAGATTCTCGCCGGGTGCGGCCATCTCGAGTTCCCATCTACACCGGGGGTCTTGTCGCCCCTTGAGTGATTTACAGCTTGACCGTATGGTCAGCTTTTAAACTACACAACCTGACCAAGCGGTCAACTAGAATCTTGGGGTAGACATGGCAGAACCCACCCGCCCCATGCGGCGACAGGAGATCCGCCGAGAGAATGAAAAAACCATTCTCGTCGCTGCAGAGAAGGTGTTTGCGGAGGCAGGGTTTGGCGGCGCCACGATGCAGTTGATTGCGGATCTGGCCGGACTGCCGAAGGCAAATCTCCACTACTATTTCGCCACCAAGGAAGAGCTTTACCGGTCGGTCGTTCAAAACATCTTTGAAATCTGGCTACAGGCGGCCAATTGCTTCGACGCGGCGCGCGGGCCCATAGACGGCATCAGTGCCTATATCGACGCCAAGATGGAAATATCACGCCGCCATCCCGACGGCTCGAAGGTCTGGGCCTCCGAAGTGATGCACGGGGCGCCGGTGCTTCAGGACTATATGGAATCGACGCTGCGCGAATGGACCGACGGCCGCGTCGAGATCATCAGGCGCTGGATCGAGGAAGCCAAGATGGACCCGGTGGATCCGCGCCATCTGCTCTATATGCTTTGGGCTACGACCCAGCACTACGCCGATTTCGGCCATCAGATCGAGACACTCAATGGCGGAAAACCTCTGTCCGACCGGCAATGGCGGGAAGCCAAGGAAAATATCAAGCGGGTGATCCTGACCGGGATCGGTGCGTTGCCCGCCTGACTGTAATGGTTCGTTGCAAGCAAAAGGTCAGGTCGGCGCGCTGCCGCGCCGACCTCAACCGACCGCGTCAGTCCGTCAATCGATTGACCTCAGCACATCGCGAACATGGTCGATCAATTCGTTGATCTGGCCCTTGGTGATGATCAGCGGCGGCGACAGCGCGATGATGTCGCCGGTGGTGCGGATCAGCGCGCCGCGCTCGAACGCCTTGACGAAGGCCGAGAAGGCCCGCTTGGTCGGCTGGCCGGCGATCGGCGCCAGCTCGATCGCACCGATCAGGCCGATGTTCCTGATATCGATGACGTTCGGCTCGCCTTTCAGCGAATGCAGCGCGTCTTCCCAGTACGGCGCCAGCTCCTCGCCACGGGTCAGCAAGCCCTCTTCCTTGTAGGTGTCAAGCGTGCCGAGTGCGGCCGCGCAGGCGATCGGGTTGCCCGAATAGGTGTAGCCGTGGAAGAACTCGATCATGTGCTCGGGGCCGGTCATGAAGGCGTCGTGGATCTCCTTCTTCACAAACACCGCGCCCATCGGGATGACGCCGTTGGAGACGCCCTTGGCGGTGGTCATGATGTCGGGCGTGACACCGAAATAGTCGGCGGCGAACGGTGTGCCGAGACGGCCGAAACCGGTGATGACCTCATCGAAGATCAACAGGATGCCGTGCTTGGTGCAGATCTCGCGCAGCTTCTCCAGATAACCCTTCGGCGGCAGGATGACGCCGGTGGAGCCGGCGACCGGCTCGACGATGACGGCGGCGATGGTCGAAGCGTCGTGCAGGGCGACGATACGCTCCAGCTCGTTGGCGAGTTCCGCGCCATACTCCGGCACACCCTTGGTGAAGGCGTTCTTTTCCGGCAGATGCGTGTGCGGCATATGGTCGACGCCGCCGAGCAGCGTGCCGAACATCTTGCGGTTGGTGACGATGCCGCCGACCGAGATGCCGCCGAAATTGACGCCGTGATAGCCGCGCTCGCGGCCGATCAACCGGGTGCGCGAGCCCTCGCCCTTCACACGGTGATAGGCGATCGCCATTTTGAGCGCGGTCTCGACCGATTCCGAGCCGGAATTGGTGAAGAAGACATGGTCCATGCCCTTGGGCGCCAGGTCGACCAGGCGGTTGGCCAGTTCGAACACGATCGGATGGCCCATCTGGAAGGCCGGCGCATAATCGAGTTCGGCAGCCTGGTGCTGGATCGCCTCGGTGATCTTCGGACGGCAGTGGCCGGCATTGACGCACCACAGGCCGGCGGTGCCGTCGAGCACCTTGCGGCCGTCGCTGGTTGTGTAATGCATGTCCTTGGCGGACACCATCATGCGCGGCGCCTGCTTGAACTGCCGGTTTGCCGTGAACGGCATCCAGAATGCACTGAGATCGTTCGGCGTGACTTTCAGCCGGTTGGACATGACCAGGACTTCCCCTTGTAAACTGTTTCGCTGCGCCCAACGCTTGGTCTTTGCCGCGTTTTCATGCTACGGAAATTTTTGACCGATTGGACAAACGTTAGCACCGCCCTTTAGGCGGTCAAGGATTACTAGCGGAAATGCGGCACCTGAAGTGCGTTCCACAGGCTAGGGAAAAACTGGTCCAGAGAATTGGTCCAGATGAGCCTCAACACGAGGGCTTGCAACGGTGACCATCGGCACGGATGCCCCTCGCCGCACCCGCATCCAGCAGGAAAAGCGCGAACTCATCCTGGAGGCGGCGCTTGAGGTCTTCTCCACCAACGGCTTTCGCGGCTCGACCATCGACCAGATCGCCGAAGCCGCCGGCATGTCGAAGCCGAACCTGCTCTATTATTTCCGGCGCAAGGAAGACATCCACGAAACGCTGATGCAGCGCCTGCTCGACACCTGGCTGGCGCCACTGCGCGAACTCGACGACATTGGCGATCCCCTAACCGAACTGCGCAGCTACATCAGGCGCAAGCTGGAGATGGCGCGCGATTTTCCGCGCGAGAGCCGGCTGTTCGCCAACGAGATCCTGCAAGGCGCGCCACGCATCATGCCGCTGCTGGCGGGCGAACTGAAAACGCTGGTCGACGAGAAGGCCGCCGTCATCAAGGGCTGGATGCGCGCCGGCAAGATCGCCAAGACCGACCCGTGGCACCTGATCTTCTCGATCTGGGCGACGACGCAGCATTATGCCGATTTCGACGTCCAGGTCCGCGCCGTGCTCGGACCGAACCGTGGCGGCGACGGCCGCTTCGAGGATGCGGCAAGATTTCTCGAGCAGTTGTTCCTCGATGGGCTGAAGCCGAAGGGCTAAATGGTTTCGTCATTCTAGGGCGAAGCAAGGAGCGAAGCGACGCGGCGCAGACCCTACAATCCATGCCGCGACTTCAACGCGCCGCAAAGGTCCAAATTCTGCTCCGTAGTACTCTTCGGCAAACGTCCCGGCATGGATCCTCGGGTCTCCGCGTCCGCTTCGCCCGTGGATGACGAAGCCGAGGGGGACGCCAGCCAACCTCAGGCGCTGCGCCGCTCGGCCGGCAGCGCGTCCAGCAATGCCTGCAGCTTGGCGATCGAATTCTGCTCGGCTAACGGCGTGTAGACGATCAGCTTCATGTCCGAGCCGTCGCCGATCGACAGGCTCATATGCTCGAAGGTCATGGCGCCCGCGCTCGGGTGCCGGACATGTTTCACCCCCGACAACCGATGCGCGACGTCGCGCTGCGGCCACCAGGCACGAAATTCGGGGCTCGAACGGGTCATCAACTCGATCAGCCGCTCGAAATCCGGATCGCCGACATAGCGGGCGCTCGTGGCCCGGAACGAGGCCAGCACGGTGCGCGCCAGTTGCTCCCAGTCGACCAGCAGGTGCCGGTGATGCGGGCTCGTGAACACCATGTGGACGATGTTGCGGGCGTCACCCTCCAGCAGGCCATAATCGCCGAACACCGCCACCGCCGCCGGGTTCCAGGCCAGCACGTCCCAGCGCCGCCCGACGACATAGGCCGGCTGCAGCACCAGGCTCTGCAGCATGTGCAGCAACGGGCCATCGACCTTTTCCGGCGCTACGGCACGGCGCTCCGGCTGTTGGCGGTCGGCAAGGATGAACAGATGCTGTTGTTCGGCGGCGTCGAGGCGCAGTGCTTCGGCGAGCGCCGTCAGCACCTCGACCGAGGGCCTGACCTCCCGCCCCTGCTCCAGCCATGTGTACCAGGTCGTGCCGACGCCGGCGATCATCGCCACCTCCTCGCGCCGTAGTCCCGGCGTACGCCGTCTGAGACCGGTGGCGATGCCTGCGGCCGAGGGCGTCAGCCTTTCCCGGCGCGAGCGCAGGAAGGCGCCGAGTTCGCGTCGGCGGCTGTCTTCAGCCGAACGTGTGGGGGCCGCGTGAGGTTGGGACTCCATGCGCGTATTATAGCAGTATTGATACCAGGATAAAGTTTGAACTGTTTGGCCAGCGCCAACTGGCCCATCTTCCGTTCAGAGCAACAGAACGGAGGCTCTGAACATGGAACTCAAAGACAAGACGATCCTCATCACCGGCTCGACAGACGGCGTCGGCCGCGTTGTCGCGCAACGGCTCGGCGCCGCGGGCGCCCGTGTGCTGGTGCACGGCCGCGATGCGATGCGCGGCAAGGCTGTTGTCACCGAGATCGAAGCCGCCGGCGGCAAGGCAGAGCTTCTGGTCGCCGACCTCTCTTCGCTGGCCGAGGTGCGCCACCTCGCCGAGGCGGTGCGCGCCCGGACGAACCGGCTGGACATCCTCATCAACAATGCCGGCATCGGCACAGCGGGCCAAGGTGCCAAAAGGCAGGTGAGTGCCGACGGCTATGAACTGCGCTTCGCGGTCAACTATCTCGCCGGTTTCCTGCTGACATCGGAGCTCCTGCCATTGCTGAAGGCCAGTGCGCCGGCGCGCATCGTCAATGTCGCCTCTGCGGGGCAGCAGGCGATCGACTTCAGCGATGTCATGCTGACCCGCTCCTATGACGGGGTGCGCGCTTATTGCCAGAGCAAGCTGGCGCAGATCCTGTTCACCGTCGATTTGGCCGAACAGTTGAAAGGCACCGGCGTCACCGTCAACGCATTGCATCCGGCGAGCTACATGAACACAACCATGGTCCGGCAGGCCGGGGTGACGCCGTGGAGCTCGGTCGAGACCGGCGCCGATGCCATCCTCAATCTCGCCACCTCACCCACGCTTAACGGGAAAAGCGGCCTCTATTTCGACGGCCTGCGGGAATCCCGCGCCGATGCTCAGGCCTACGACGCCAAGGCAAGGCAACAGCTGAGAAGCTTGAGCCTCGATCTCATCGGCCCGGCCTCCCCCACATCGAAGGAACAGCATTGATGACCAAGGCAATCCAACACACCGTCATCATCGGTGGCTCGTCCGGCATCGGGCTGGCGACGGCGCGCAAACTGCTTGGCCCGGACATGAAGGTAACCATCACCGGCCGCAACGAGGACAAGCTGAAGAGCGCTTGGAAGAGTCTTGGCGGCGCTGCCGGGAAGGCTGCATTCGACGCCTCGAAGCCGGATGAAGTCACCCGGTTCTTCGAGCGCCTTGGTCCATTCGACCATCTGGTGCTCGCGGCCAGCGGCGGCAAGGGCCTCGGCCCGTTCCCGGCGCTTGACCTGAGTGACATCGGCAGTGGCGTGGAGGAAAAGGTCCGCCCGCAGCTGTCCTGCCTGCAGGCCGCCTTGCCGACACTCAACAAGGCCGGATCGGTCACCTTCATCTCGGCGGTGTCGGCGCAGCTCGCAACGCCCGGCGTCGCCGGTATCGCCGCCATCAACGGCATGCTGTTGACCGTGGTGCCGATCCTGGCGATGGAGTTGAAACCGCTGCGCGTCAATGTCGTGGCGCCAGGCGTCATCGACACGCCCTGGTGGGACTTTCTGGCCGAGGAGCAGAGGCAGGCGCTGTTTGCCGACTATGCCGGCAGGACCCCGGTCGGCCGCATCGGTCGCGCCGAAGACGTTGCCGCGGCAATAGCTTTCCTCGTCTCCAACGGCTTCATGACCGGTCAGGTGCTGACCTGCGACGGCGGACTGCGATTTGCGGCGTAGCGTTCCTCGGGCGCCGACAGGCTTTTCACCCTCAATTGGCTCTTTTTGGACCGCCCCGCACGCTCTTTTCGCCGGGGCTGTCACCGCCCGGTCTCACCGCATCTGAAGCGGTCTTTTCCGGAACATAGGAATAATCAGGCGTATCAGCCCCATACATCTTGTTGTCGATCGCCTCTTGCCAGCTGAAATCCGCGTCGGACGGTGAAACGTCGGCAATGTCATGGCGGGAGGAGCGAGAGTGCAGCCAGTTCGGGGTGATCTCTCGGACCAATTGTGCAAAGCGTCCCATCGAAACCGTTCCTTTCCTTGCCCTTTCCAGGAGGCGCGATCGCGGTTGCGTCGGCTGGATCTAAAGTTGACCTCTCAGCCAGGCCAGCGTCTCGACAACGTCGGCAAGCCCGTACCGCGCTGCGGTGTGCGCTGGTGGTTTGACGCGGATCGATATGCCGCCGGCATCATTGACGGCCTCAAAACCGTTTTCATCCGACGTGTCGTCGCCCAGGAAGACCGGGCGACGGCCCGTGAATGGCGCAATTTCCATGAAACGCCGGATCGCGGCGCCCTTAGCGGCCTCGAGCGGCAGCAGTTCCACACCGGCATTGCCGGGAACCACCCGGTAGCCCTTTGGCAGCGTGGCCAGCGCCTGCTCGACAAGCTGCGTCGCGCGCGGAAGCAGATGCGGGGCGGCGCGCGTGTGGATGGCCAGCACCCGTCCTTTGCGCTCGATATAGGCGCCACGACCGAGCTCGGCCTCGATCTCGTCGGCAAGCGCAGAAATATCCGCCGGCTCATCCGCGACTTCGACGTCGTCGTTCGGTAGGAGCCGATGTTCCAGGCCATAGAGCCCGGCGGCGCGCAGCTTCAAAGGCTGAAACAGATGATCGACAGCCGCGACGGAACGGCCTGTTATGAAGGCCAATGCCCCGTTCAGCTTGCGATCCAGGCCTTGCAGCAAGGAGCGGAGCTCGTCGCTGACCGAGACCGCGTCCGGGTGTTCGGCATGTTCCAGCAGGGTGCCGTCGATATCGAGGAACAACGCCCATTCGCCGGTCAGCACAGTGTGCGGTTTCTCCATGACGGCCTGCGGCTTGTGCAGGGTCTCGCCAACAATATTTTGCAGCGCATCGCTCATGACATCGCCACCCGTCTGCGCTCAAAAATGGAGACGACATTGTCGACGCTGGGCGGCGGGTCGCTGACGGCACCGGTCACCCGATCGAGGTCCCCGCGCTTGCGCAAACGTGCCGCATCCAGAAGCATGCTGCCGGCCCAGCGATAGACATTGTTGTTGCGGATTGTCTCGCGCATGGGGCGCATGCGCTCGCGCTGTTCTTCGGGCGACATGGTCAGTGCCTGCAACAGCGCTCCGCTCATCATGGCGGCATCGTAAGGGTTGACGATAAGCGCCTCCAGCAATTCGCGCGAGGCGCCGGCGAATGTGCTGAGCATCAAAACGCCCTGCTCGTCGTCGCGCGCGGCGACGAATTCCTTTGCGACGAGGTTCATGCCGTCATGCAGGCTGGTGACCATGCATATGTCGGCGGCCCGATAGATCTCGTAGACCTGTTCTTGCGAGTGATGTTCGGCCACCATGATCACCGGCCTGTAGCCCTCGCTGCCATAACGCCGGTTGAGCTCTTCGGCATAACGGTGGCACTCGTCATGGAGCAGCTTGTAGGCAGGCAGCGTGCCGCGGCTGGGTGCCGCGATCTGCAGGAAGACCAGTTTTCCGATCCACTCAGGCTGTCGCTTGAACAATTCGTTCAAAGCGTGAAACCGATCGAGAATGCCCTTGGTATAATCGAGGCGCTCGACCCCGACGGCCAGCTTCACATCCGCTTTAAGGCCGAACCTCTCGCGCATGCGAGCGCGGCAATCGTCGACAGCGGGAAGTTTCGCCAGCAGGTCCGCCGGCCATTCTATCGAGATGGGATAGGCGTGCACCAATGTGGTCCGTCCGCCGTAGGAGATGGCCGCATCGGCCCGCTCGATGCGGCTTTCCAGGAAGCGATCGACGCTTTCGGTGAAATTGTTGGCATGGAACTGGGTGTGGAAGCCGATGATCGAGCTGCCGAGCAGGCCTTCGAGGATGCGTTCACGCCATGGGCAGATGCTGTACACTTCCGAATTTGGCCACGGGATGTGCCAGAAAGTGATGACGATCGCCTCCGGCAGGCGCTCGCGGATCATGCGCGGCAGCAGCGCGAAATGGTAATCCTGAACCAGCACGATCGGCCGCTCGTTGCGCGCCTCGGCAACCACGGTATCGGCAAACTTCCGGTTGACGGCTTCATAGGCAGCCCAGTCGGAGGCGCGAAAAATCGGCCGGGTGAAGGCGATATGGCAAAGCGGCCAAAGGCCCTCATTGGCGAAACCGAGATAATAGCCCTGATGCTCTTCCTCCGTCAGCCAGACCCGGCGCAGCGTGTAGGACGGGTTGCCAGGCGGCACCTGCACGCGATCGTGGTCGTCGACGGTAAGGCGGTCCGCCGTTCCGCCGCCATAGGCGATCCAGGTGCCCGCACAGGCGCGGGTAATGGGCTCGAGCGCCGACACCAGCCCGCTGGCCGGGACGAGCAACTCGACGCCGTCGTCCTTCACATTGTGGATGTACGGCTCGCGATTGGACACCACGATAACCTGCGCATCGGGCAGATCGTCGGCCAGGATCTTGCGCAATGTTTCTGGCGACCAGGTCACCAGCGCGGCATCGGCCGATTGGCCGTTCTTTTCGAACTCCCGTATCACCTTGCGCGCGGCCTCCGCCGCCACATCTTCGCCTGCCGTATGTGGGACGGCAGGAGGATGACGGCGACGGTGCCGCGATATGGAGAGGAATACGGCAAGAGCGGAAAAACCGAGGCTCGCGAAAATCAGAACCCAGAGCAGGTCCGCACCGTAGTTTGTCATTGAACGTCAACTCACCCCGGCCGTCGGCGACCGTTTGTTCGTGTTTCCCGTTTGAAACGGTCCGCCGGCCACGTGGTCGGCGTTCGGACCAGTGTTTTTGCAACGCACAAGGCCTGGATCGGTTCCGCCAATTTTGTTCGGATCATGTTCTTACTATGAGCGGCACCAGCCCTTCATGGCGGTCGGCCAGGAAAGCGACGACCCGGTCGCCGACGCGCTGGAAGGTGAGATCGACGACCCGGTCGCCGACGCCCAGGTGCCGCAGTGTCAGCGTGTCGATGCCGATCGGCAGCCTGGGGCGGCCGACGCGAATCTCACCCTCCCAGCCGTCGATCTCCAGGCCAAGACAGGCCTGCATCAACATGAAAGCGGAGCCCGCCGACCACGCTTGCGGCAGGCAGGCGACGGGATAGGCGATGGGTGCTTCGCCCGGCGCACGTGTAAAACCGCAGAACAGTTCGGGCAGCCGCATGTTGAAATGGACCGCGGATTCGAACGTGCCGCTCATCAGGCGAACCACGCTTTCGCGCTCGCCATAGCGCGCCAGCCCGGCACCGCAAAGGGCGGTATCGTGCGGCCAGATCGAGCCATTGTGGTACGACATCGGATTGAAGAACACGGCATCGTCGGCGAGCGTCCGCAGTCCCCAGCCCGAATGGAAGGAGGCGGAAAGCAGCTGGTCAGCCACCATCTGGGCCCGCGCAGGCTCAGGCAATCCGACAAAGAGCAGATGCCCCGCATTCGAGGTCCGCACCTTGCAGGGCTCGCCGGCACCGTCGATTGCCAGCGCATAGAAGCCGAGATCGTCAAGCCAGAAATCCCGTTCCACGGCAACCCGCATCGCTTCGGCGCGATCATCCCAGTGGTCGGCCCTGTCGTTCTCGCCCCGGCGACGGGCAAGTGCCGCCAGCCCCCGGAAGGCGGCAAAGACGTAGCCCTGCACTTCGACAAGGGCGATCGGGCCCTTGGGAATGCGGCCATCGGCATGGAAGACCGAATCGAAACTGTCCTTCCATCCCTGGTTGGCGAGGCCGGACTCGGCCGCTCGCTGGTAAGTCACGAATCCGGTCTCCCGGCCCGCCTCCTCCGTCCATTCGGCCGCGGCGCACAGCGACGGCCACAGGCCGTCGATGAACGCCATGTCACCGGTACGATCGGCGTAGGCACAGGCAAGATAGATGTAGAGCGGTGTCGTATCGACGCCACCGTAGTAGCGGCCAAAGGGAAGCTCCCGCAGCGCCACCATTTCGCCCTTGCGGGTCTCGTGCATGATCTTGCCCGGCTGCGAATCGCTGAACGGCGATGTCTCGGTCGCCTGATGCTGGGCCAGAAAGGCCAACACGCCCCGCGCCAATCCCGGATTGAGCCACAGCATCTGCAGTGCCGAGATGACACCGTCGCGGCCGAACGCCGTCGAGAACCAGGGGATGCCGGCATAGGGATAGGGGCCGGTCGCCAGCTCGGTGGTCAGCAGCGCGACATCGGCGCGGGCGCGCTCGACCCAGTCGTTGAAGACACGGCCCGAGCTGCGCACCGTCGCGCCATGGCGACGTTTGGCCCGCATGCCAAAGCGGGCGCGGGCGGCAGCGGCGCGGAACCGGTCGCGGTCGGGCTTGTCGGCTACCTCGGGACCGACCTCGACATAAAGCACCTTCCTGCTACGCTTGGTCACGGCGATCAGGAAATCGGCACGGTTGGCACTCAGTTGGTCCGGCGCCTGCGAGAACGATATCGCCGAGAGGCGGGCCAGGCCATCGAGCCCATCATAGCGCAGCAGGACCGACGTCGCGTTTGTTTCGGCGGCATGGGCCAGCCCGCGCTTCAGCCGTGTCGAGCCACGCACTTCAAACATGTCGCGGAAATCGGCGGAGTAGTGCAGGGAAACGCTGATCGTCGAGTGTTCCCGGCTGTAATTGGAAAGGGTGATGCGTTCAAACAGCCTGTCCTGCCAAAGCAGTCTGACGCGTTCGATGTGAATGGCTCCCTGCGGGATGTCGCGTCCACCGGCGCTCTGTATCGGCAGATTGGTCAAATTGGTGGTGAACAGCACATTGTCCTGGCTGAGCGAGGCGCCGAGCAGAGATGTCTGCCTGCCGCCGACGGTCAGCCGGAACTCGGAAAGGACCCGCGTGTCGTCGCGAAAGAAACCGTCGCCGGCGCCACGTATGTCGCCATAGGCGTCGGCAACGGCGAAGCAATCGCCCTGCTTGAGCGCAAACAACCGATGCGGCTCGCGAGGGGCGGTGGCGTCGAGCGATGCAAGCGCAACCGCAGGATCGAGCTGGCGCTCATCGAGTTGGGCCATTCGTCACAGATCCCTGTTGTTTCGTTGCCGTGGCTCGAGCACGTCGCCGCTCAAGACGCCTTCGCCGTGCTCGGGACGCCGATCAGGCCCGCATAGGCGGCCAGATAGTCGCCGGCCATTCTCCTGGCGGAGAACCGCTTTTCGAAAACGGCCCTCACCTTTCGCCTGTCGAGTTGCAGCAAGTCCGGCACCGCAGCGACCGCGCTATCCATTGTGTCAGCGATAAAACCGGTGACGCCTTGATCGATGATCTCCGGCAGCGCACCGCAACTCCAGCCGATGACCGGTGTGCCGCAGGCCATTGCCTCGATGGCGGCAAGGCCGAACGGCTCCGGCCAGTCGATCGGGAACAGCAGGCCGGCCGCCTTGCCGAGAAATTCCGCCTTCTGGTTTTCCTCGATCTCACCGACATAGACAACGCGATCGCCATCGATCAAAGGCTCGACCACCTCACGGAAATAGGCGCGATCGTCGTCGCCGATCTTTGCCGCGAGCTTGAGCTTGAGCCCCGAACGCAAGGCGATCTCGATGGCGCGATCCGGGCGCTTGTCGCGTGAGAACCGGCCGAGGAAGGCAAGGTAGGGTTCTTCGGCGGCCGTCTCGAACGTCGGCTCGTAGAGAGCAGTCGGCAATCCGTGATGGATCGTCGCCAACCAGTTGGCGTTGGCAAGGCCCGCCTTCTGGCTGTGCGAAATGGAAATCAGGGGAAAGCGCGGGAACCTTTCATAGGCCGGCGCCAGGTCGACATAATCCAGCCTGCCATGCGGCGTCGTCACCGTCCGCTCCGCAATATCCTCAAAGAAGGAAAAGTGCAGGAAGTGGCTGAGGTGGAAGTGGATGACGTCGAACTCCGACGCCCGTTCCCTCACCTGCGCAAGCATCGAAAGATGCGCCGCGATCTCGGATTTGAGCGGACGCGGATCGAGGCGCAACGCGCGTTCCCGGCTGGGTACCAGCTTCGCGGAGGTCTGGCTGTCGCCACTGGCAAACAGCGTCACCTCATGACCCAGATCGACCAGCGCTTCGGTCAGATACGAGACGATGCGCTCGGTGCCGCCATAGAGCCTTGGCGGCACCGATTCATAAAGCGGCGCGACATGGGCGATTTTCATATTTCATCCTGGATGCTGGGCATGCAGGTGTGAAATGCGTCAACGGCTCGATTGGTTCCGATTTTATGGTCGAGCCGTCGGCACCAGAGGCCGCAGTCGGCATGGAACTGTGCGTCAAACGGATTGCGCGATCAGGGTCAGAAAGCCACCGCTCAGGGCAACATTCCCGACGAAGCCATTGATGCGGGACGCACGGTCCGGACCCTGATGGTCCCAGAAATTGTGGAACATCGGCGTGGCGACGATGAGGAACAGCAGCAGCACCGTGGCCGCGAGTGCCGTCCACAATCCTGCGATGACCAGCACACCGGCGGCGACCTGAAGCACGATACCAGTCCACAGTGCCAACCGCGCCTGCGGCACACCGCGCGCGGCCATCAGCTGGGTCAGGAAGGCCGCGTTCTGGATGTTGCGCAGGCCGGCGAAAACGAAGGCGCCGCCGAGCAGCAAGCGAGCGAGAAACAACAAGGTCGAAGGCAAATCCGCAGGCATCAAACTCTCCCCTTTAAAGGTTTAAGGCAGTGGGAGCGCGCTCTCCACGGCGCTCCCAACATGATTGGACAATCAGGCGGCCTTGGCCGCCGGCATCGGATGTATGGCTTGGAACGGGATGCACAGCCGGTTCCAGGTGTTGATCATGCCGAGCGCAACGGACAGCTTGACCAGCTCCTCTTCTGAGAAATGCTCCAGCGTACGTGCATAAAGTTCGTCCGGCACGCCGTTGTTGGCGATCAGGGTGACGGCTTCGGTCCAGGCCAAAGCAGCGCGTTCACGCTCCGAGAACAGCGGCGATTCCTTCCAGGCTGAAACCAGATAGAGCCGCTGCTCGGTCTCGCCGTCGCGCCTGGCCTCGCGGCTGTGCATCTCGACGCAGAACGAGCAGCCATTGATCTGCGAAGCCCTGAGCTTGATCAGGTGCAGCAGGCTCACCTCGAGCCCGCATTCGTCCACCGCCTTGTTGAGCGCCGACACCGCCTTCATGATCTCCGGCGCCTTGGCGAAAAATTGCAGCCTCTGTTTCATCGTCTCGTCCTTTCACGTCTGCTTGGGTTTTGAGGTTTTGGGGTTAACTGGATTTCTGCGGCCGCTGGTGGCGCTCGACAAAGGCGCAGCTCGCAGCAAGCGACCTGGGATCGCCTTCTGCCGCATAGGTGGCCACGATATCGGACAGCTTGGTCTCGGCGAGCGCGGCGCGATAGGCGCGTTCGGCCTTCAGCATCGCGGCGTTGATGCCGCAGGGTTTCACATAGGCCGACGCATCGAGCTTCACCGGACCGCGCTGGCGGATCTCGCCGCAGCGGAAGGCCGGCTCGCGGCCCTCGACGGCCAGCACGATGTCGAGCAGCGTGATGCGCTCGGCTGGCCGCGCCAGCCGATAGCCACCGGCAGGCCCGGGCACCGATTCCAGGATGCGCGCCGCGCTCAGCATGTTGAGATGCTTGAGCAGATAGCTCGGCGAAAGGCCAAAGGCCTCGGCGAGAGCGGCGCCCGGCATGGTGCTATTGCCTTCCACACTGGCCAGCGTGGCGGCGCAATGGATGGCTGCTTCAACACCCTCGCCCAGCTTCATCGAACAGGTTCCTTATTCATGGATACATACTATCGTGGATAATTCCTATCTGCAATAGGAAAATGAAAAACGGCGCTCGAAAGCGCCGCTTTTCTCTTGGGGTAGTTCCTACTCCGCAGCCACCTTGGCCATCGGGTTGTTCGGGTGCGTGGTCCAGTTGGCGTAGACCGGCGATACCGGCCTGCCGGTGCGCTGGTCCATCACACCGGCTGCCAGCGGCTCCATGGTAATGCAGTTCTCGACCGGGCAGACATTGACGCAGAGATTGCAGCCGACACACTCGGCCTCGATGACCTCGAAGTGCCTGACGCCGTCGACCATGCTGGTGATCGCCTGGTGCGAAGTGTCCTCGCAGGCGATGTGGCAGCGGCCGCATTTGATGCAGGCATCCTGGTCGATATGCGCCTTGGCGACGTAGTTCAGGTTGAGATACTGCCAATCGGTGACATTGGGCGTGGCGCGGCCGACGATGTCGTCGAGCGAGGCGTGCCCCTTCTCGTCCATCCAGTTTTCCAGGCCCGCGATCATCTCCTGCACGATCTTGAAGCCGTAGGTCATCGCCGCCGTGCAGACCTGCACATTGCCGGCGCCGAGCGCCATGAATTCGGCCGCGTCACGCCAGGTGGTGATGCCGCCGATGCCGGAGATCGGCAGGCCCTGCGTTTCCGGATCGCGCGCGATCTCGGCCACCATGTTCATGGCGATCGGCTTCACCGCCGGCCCGCAATAGCCGCCATGCGAGCCCTTGCCGTCGATGGTCGGCTGCGGCGCGAAGCTGTCGAGATCGACACCAGTGATCGAATTGATGGTGTTGATCAGCGACACCGCGTCGGTGCCGCCGGCATGTGCTGCGCGCGCGGGCTTGCGCACATCGGTGATGTTGGGCGTCAGCTTGGTGATGACGGGCATACGGGTGTTCTGCTTGCACCAGCGCACCACCATTTCGATATATTCCGGCACCTGGCCGACGGCGGCGCCCATGCCGCGTTCCGACATGCCGTGCGGACAGCCGAAATTGAGCTCGATGCCGTCGGCCTCCGTCTCCTCGACCACCGGCAGGATCGCCTTCCAGGCTTCCTCGACGCAAGGCACCATGAGCGAGACGACGATGGCGCGGTCGGGCCAGTCCTTCTTGACCTGCTTGATCTCGCGCAAATTGACCTGCAGGTCGCGGTCGGTGATCAGTTCGATGTTGTTGAGGCCGAGCAGGCGGCGGTCGGCGCCCCAGATCGCGCCGTAGCGCGGACCGTTGACGTTGACCACCGGTGGGCCCTCCTCGCCCAGTGTCTTCCACACCACGCCGCCCCAGCCGGCCTTGAAGGCGCGGATGACGTTGTAGGCCTTGTCGGTCGGCGGCGCCGAGGCCAGCCAGAACGGATTGGGCGACTTGATGCCAACGAAATTGTTTCTGATATCCGCCATGCTCATGCCCTCCCGTTCGAGGTCAGTGCCCGATTGATGCTCTCCGCAGCGTCGCGTCCCTGCGCGACCGCCGAGACGGTGAGGTCGTCGCCACCGAAGATGCAGTCGCCACCGGCCCAGACCTTGGCAAGCGACGTGCGACCTTCCGAATCCACCTTGATGCGGCCGGCTTCGAGCTCGATCGATGCACCGCTGCCATTGAGGGCGGCCGGGACAAAGCTCTGTCCAATCGCCTTGAACACCTGGTCGGCAACGAGCGTCAGCGTCTCGCCGGTGCCGGCAAGCCTGTCGCCGTTGAGGGCGGTGTATTCGAGTTCGACGGCAGTGACCTTGCCGCTCTCGGCGATCACCCGCTTCGGCTGCAGCCAGTGACGGATGCTGACGCCATTGGCAGCGGCCAGATCCTGCTCGAACTCAGACGCATTCATGTGCTCCTGGCCGCGCCGGTAGCAGATCGTCACCTCCTCGGCGCCGAGCAGCTTCGACTGTACCGCGGCGTCGATGGCCGTCATGCCGCCACCGATGACGACGACGCGGCGACCAACCGGCAGGCCGGAAAGGTCGCTGGCCTGGCGCAGCTCGGCAATGAACTCGACCGCGTTGATGACGCCGTCAGCGTCCTCGCCATCGGCACGCAGCGCATTGACACCGCCAAGGCCCATGCCGAGAAACACCGCGTCGTAATTGCGGATCAGATCCGACAGCTGATAGTCGCGGCCGAGCGCCTTGCCGTTCTGGATGTCGATACCGCCGATCGCGGTCACGTAGTCGACTTCGGCCTGGGCGAAATCGTCGACGCTCTTGTAGGCGGCGATGCCGTATTCGTTGAGGCCGCCGGCCTTCGCGCGCGCCTCCAGGATGGTCACGTCATGGCCGTGGCGGGCGAGCCGGTGCGCGGCGGCAAGGCCGGCCGGCCCGGCGCCGACCACGGCGACCGTCTTGCCGGTCGGCTCGGCGCGCGGATAAAACTGCTTGTTCTCGCCCATGGCGACGTCGGTGGCGTAGCGCTGCAGGCGGCCGATCTGCACCGGCTTGCCTTCCGCCACCTCGCGCACGCAGACTTCCTCGCACAGCGTCTCGGTCGGGCAGACGCGGGCGCACATGCCGCCCAATATGTTCTGGTCGAAGATGGTCTTGGCCGAACCGATCGGATTGCCGGTCGAGATCTGGCGGATGAACAGCGGAATGTCGATCGAGGTCGGGCATGCATTCATGCACGGCGCGTCGTAGCAGAAATAGCAGCGGTCGGATTCGACCAGCGCCTCGTGGTGGTCGAGCGGCGGGTGCAGGTCGGAAAAATTATCCGCATACTGGTCGGCCGAGAGCCTGCCGCCCGCAATGCCTTCCCTGAATTGGCCTTCTGGCATCGTCAGTTCCCCATGTTTTCTTAGAAGGCTAGCACGTTTTATTTTTTTATCAATTGGTCAATTTTCGACGCAAGTCCCTGAAAAGGCTCGGCAATAACATGATTTTTTTACTCATATTATTGCGACTGCGGTCGGGCTTGCAGTGCGAGCGAAAGGCCAGGCTCAAGCTTGCGGCCATGGATGGCCCTGACCTCCTGCGCCACCAATTCCTGCAATCGCCACAGATTGCGGTCGCGGATGCCGAATGCTTCGAGATGGCTGACCGTGTTGTAGAGATATTCGGCGCCGGATCCGATATGCCCGCAGGCTCTGGCCAGCACGCTCGCCACTCTGTCCAGCGGCTGGTTCAGCGACGTTCCCCTGCCCTTCACGCCGACCCAGAAGCCGAGCGCGCGCAGCTTACCCTGCGGCGTATGCACCGGCAGCCAGCGAACCGTCTCGATGCTTTCATGGTCGCTGATCTCGCGCCGCAACAGCCTTTCGATCTGCGCCGGCTTCTCACCCTCCGGCAAGCGATAGATCACGCCGTTGCAGCGCCCGCCCCGCTCGAGCGCCATCATCAACCCAGGCTGCTCGGCGCTGCCGCGCCAGCGCACCATGTCGAGGCAGAAGGAGCGGTGCCAGCCGAACGCGGTGGCGAGCTGTTGCTCGACCGACTCGAATTCCGGCTTCCAGATCAGCGACCCATAGGCGAACACCCATAACGGTCCCTCATCGGCTTCATTGGACAGTCGCAAGGCGAGGGTTCGAAAGTCCTCGTCGTTCATGTCTGTCCAGCTCGGGTCCGGACCGGGATCGGCCTCTTCCCGATGGCACAGTGCGACAAGCTCGGGCGTGAGCGACATCAAGCGCATGGACGACAACCCCTCATGACCGCATGAGAAATCGAAAACCGCTGGATGCGCAATCAGGGAACGCTTGGCACACACACCCATTGTTGTCCGGGCGGTGTCGGATTTCCGTCGTGAGGATCGTCCTATGATGGACGACGATCGATCCATGAAAGGTGAGGAGACCGAAAATGCCAAAAACCCCGATGCCCTTCTTCTGGTACGAATTGATGACATCAGATCTCGACGCCGCCGAGGCGTTCTACACCCAAGTGGTCGGCTGGACGGCGCAGCCCTTCGATAAGGCACCCGGCATGCCGCGCTACATCGTCATGAATGTCGGCGAACGTGGCGTCGGCGGCCTGATGACCTTGCCCGAGGATGCCGCCAAGATGGGCATGCCGCCTGCCTGGCTCGGCTATATCCACACCAGGGATGTCGATGCCGCAACTGCATCGCTGGAGAAAGCCGGCGGCACCGTTCACCGCCAGCCCGACGACATTCCGGGCGTCGGCCGCTTTGCTGTCGTCGCCGATCCGCAAGGCGCGACCTTCATGTTCCTGCAGCCGAACGGTCCCGACCAGCCTGTCGTGCCGGCCAGCACGCCGGGCCACATCGGCTGGCACGAGCTTTACACGTCGGACTGGAAAGCCGCGTTCGATTTCTATTCCGACCAGTTCGGCTGGGTCGACGCCGGCGATTTCGACATGGGCCCGATGGGCACGTACCAGACTTTTACGGCCGGCCCCGAATCCGGCGGCGGCATCATGAACAAGCCCGCGCAGATCCCGGTCCCGGTCTGGCAATTCTACTTCAACGTTGCGGCCATCGACGCGGCGGCCAAACGGGTCACCGACAATGGCGGCAAGATCCTGATGGGGCCGATGGAGGTCCCCGGCGGCAGTTGGATCGTGCAGTGCCAGGACCCGCAAGGCGCGCACTTCGCCTTGATGGCGCCAGTCCGCTGACGGCGATCGAACACCGCTGACACAAAGTGCGGGCTTTCATCGGACCACCGATGAAGGCCTCTCCCCTGCCTGGCGCCGCCTCATTCCGGCGCCAGCACCGCAACCTTCAACTCAGCTTTTTTCGCGCCGCTGAACTGGACGGTGGCCGGGCCGGGCGCAAGCTTGAAGCGCACGCTCTTGCGGATGCCAGGGCATGTTTTCACGCCACTATAGCCCGCCGACTTGATGGCCTGGCCATCCTGGATCACATCGATCCAGGCCTCCCCCGAGAGACTTATCTGGATGGCTCCCTCGGACGGCACCTCCACGCTGGCGACGGCCCCGAAACTGTCTGATGCCGGCGCACGTTCGGGCGCTACCGCAAAACCGGCTTTCTCTACCGGCACCAGCGCCAGGTCCGCAGCCGCACCAACCGCCAGTGCCGCTCCGGACGGCGTTGCCGGTGCCGCGGCAAACAGGGTCTGCTCCCGCGTCACGGGCCACTTGAAGGCCTCACAGCCGGCGTCCTCGGCCATGGCAAAGCTGGTGCCTGCAAGAATTGCGAAGAGGCTGATGGCGACTTTTTTCATGGCAAAGGGAACCCACATTTCTAGAGTGGCCGCACTAATACAACCAAAACGATAGAAATGCAACCTTTGCGGGAAAAATATGAAGGGTCAAGCTGGGGACATTTTCAATCACCGATTGTTGACGCCAGGCCATGGGAAGTGAATGGTCCATTCCTGGGCGATAATCTATGGCCGGACGGATTGAAAATGGAGTCATTATGAAGCTTTTCGAAAGCCTCTCCAGATACCAGCCGCAGGCGCTCGGCGTGTTGCGCATCATGACCGCGCTGCAGTTCATCGAGCATGGCAGCCAGAAACTGTTCAACTTCCCCGTCAGCGTCGATCCCCACGCCCTTTCCGGGCTGACCACGACTGCCGCCATCCTCGAATTCGCCGGCGGCATCCTGCTCGCGCTGGGCCTGTTCACGCGACCGGTGGCATTCCTTCTGGCCGGCGAAATGGCGATCGCCTATTTCATGGCGCACATGCCGCGCGACTTCTTCCCGGTCAACAATGGCGGCGATTCGGCGATCTCGTTCTGCTTCATCTTCCTCTATCTGGTGTTTGCCGGCGCCGGCGCTTTCGCGCTGGACAGCCGCCGCAGCGCCTGACGCCAGAAAGAGGATGCGGGCCTGGTGCATGTCGCCCAAAAGTGCCCGGCGGTCTTGGGACAACGACATCCACAAAACAGGAATCTGAAGCGCATCGGCGAAGCCGAAGCGCTTCAAGCACGCATCCGTTCGAAATTGGCGTCGAACAGCGGCACCGCCTGAATGCGCGCCGCATGGCGCTTGCCCAGCAGCTCGATCTCGAAGCCGTCGCTCTCATCAGCGATCTCCTTCGGCACATAGCCGACGGCGACGGATTTCTTCGAATGATGCGTATAGCCACCCGACGTCACCCAGCCGCGCACCGCACCATCGAACCAGATCGGCTCATCGCCAATGACATCGGCATCGTCGGCATCGACGATAAAAGCGCGCAGGCGCAATTTGCCGCCCTGCCTGCGCTCGGCCAGCGCCGCGGCCTTGCCTATGAAATCGGCGTCCTTGCCGTAAGCAACGAAGCGGTCGAGCCCCGCTTCCAGCGGCCCGTAGATCGGCCGGTACTCGCGCCCCCATGAGCCGTAATTCTTGTCCAGCCGCAGCGCATTGAGGGCGCGCGAGCCGAACAGGCCGATGCCGAATTCCCCGCCCGCCGCCATCAGCGCTTGATAGGCGGCGCGCTGGTATTCCGGCGCCACCCAGATCTCGTAGCCGAGATCGCCGGTATAGCTCACACGGCCGACCAGGCACGGCGCCATGCCGATATCCATCCGGCCAATGGCCATGAAGGAAAAGGCCGCGTTGGAGACATCCGAGCGCGTCGCCTTTGCCAGCACATCCCGCGCCTTCGGGCCGGCGATCGACAGACCGGTGAGCTTCGCGCCCAGCGCCTCGATGCGGACCGATCCATCGTCAGGCAGGTGCTTCTCGAACCAGCGCATATGGTATTGCTCGGCGATGCCGGAGCCGGCGAGGAACCAGCCCTCACTTCCGAGATTGGCGAGGGTGAAATCGCCGATCAGTCTGCCGTCTTCCTTCAGCATCGGCGCCAGCGTCATGCGGCCGGGCTTGGGCAGTTTGCAGGCAAGCATCCGGTCGAGCCAGGCGGCCGCTCCCTCACCCGTCACCTTGTATTTGGCGAAGCTCGAAATCTCCGACAGGCCGACACCGTCGCGAACTGTGGCGACCTCCTTGGCGACCTGCGTGAAATCGCTCGAGCGGCGCCAGGAGAATTCGTCCTTGACGCCTTCCGGCGCGTACCACAGCGGCACTTCCAGCCCATAGGCAACGCCCCATTGCGCACCCTTGGCCGACAGCAGGTCGTAGACCGGCGTCGTCTTCAGCGGCCGCCCGGCGGGCAGCTCCTCATTGGGGAAGCGGATCGAAAAGCGCCTGGAATAATTCTCGCGCACCTTGGCGTTGGTATAGGCCATCGTCGCCCAGTCGCCGTAGCGCGCGACATCCATCGCCCAGATGTCGGCGCCGGGATCGCCCTCGATCATCCAGTTCGACAAAGCGAGGCCGACGCCGCCGCCTTGCGAAAACCCGGCCATGACACCGCAGGCGACCCAGAAGCCCGGCAGCCCGCGCACCGGCCCGACCAATGGGTTGCCGTCGGGCGCGAAGGTGAAAGGCCCGTTGATGATCTGCTTAATGCCCGTGTTCTGGAAGGCCGGGAAATGGCGGAAGCCGACCTCAAGCGACGGCGCGATGCGGTCGATGTCGGGCGCCAGCAATTCATGGCCGAAATTCCATGGCGTCTGGTATTCGGACCATGGCTTGTTGGCCTTTTCGTAAGTGCCCATCAGCATGCCGCCGCGCTCCTGGCGCAGGTAAAGCTCGCCATCGAAGTCGACCGCGTGGATGATCTCGGTGCCGGTCTTGGCGTTCCAGGCGGCGACCTCCGGCATGTCCTCGGTGATCAGGTACATGTGCTCCATGGCCAGCACCGGCAGTTCGAGGCCGACCATGCGGCCGACCTCGCGCGCCCACAGGCCGCCGGCGTTGACGACATGCTCGGCCACCACCTCGCCCTTGTTGGTGATGACCCGCCACAGCCCGTCAGGGCGCCGCACGATGTCCTCGACCTTGGTGAAACGCTCGACCTCGGCGCCGAGTTTCCGCGCGGCCTTGGCATAGGCGTGGGTGACGCCGGAGGGATCGAGATGGCCGTCCTCTTTGTTCCTGACCGCGCCGACGAACTGTTTGGGATCGAGCAGCGGCATCAGTTCGGCCGCTTCGTTGGGCGAGATCTCCTCGAGCTCGATGCCGAGATAGCGGCCCTTGGCGACGACGCCGCGCAGCCAGTCGAGCCGCGCCTCGGTCGCTGCCAGAAGCACGCCACCGGTCAGATGCACGCCGGTCGCCTGGCCGGAAAGCTCCTCGATCTCCTTGTAGAGATTGATCGTGTATTTCTGCAGCTTGGCGACGTTGGGGTCGCCATTGATGGTGTGCATGCCCCCGGCCGCGTGCCAGGTCGAGCCTGAGGTCAGCTCGTCGCGCTCGAGCAGGACAACGTCGGTCCAGCCGTGGCGGGCGAGATGGAACAACACGGAGCATCCGACGACGCCACCGCCAATGACCACGACCTTTGCATGCGATTTCATGGATTTTTTCTCTGATATCAGTGAGTTGAATGGGTGAATGGATTCAAGCTGGGAACGATCACGGCTCGCCCTGCCCGATCGCTTCCTTGCGCCTGGCCATGTAAGCCTCTAGCGCCTCGCGCACGGCGATATCCATCACCGGCTCGACATAGTCCTCCAGCGCTTTCTTCCACAGCCGCGTCGCGCGTGCCGTGGCGTCGAGGCCGCCGGCTTCCTGCCAGGCTTCGTAATTCTGCCAGTTGGACAGCATCGGCTGGTAGAAGGCAGTGGCGTAGCGCTCCAGCGTGTGCGGCTCGCCGAAGAAATGCCCACCGGTTGGCACCGCACCCAAAGCCTCGACGGCGAGTTCCGCCTCATTGACTTCGATCGGGCGCAAGAACTCCATCATATGCTGGATCATCTCGACATCGATGATGAGTTTTTCGAACGACGCCGTCAGCCCGCCCTCCTGCCAGCCGGCGGCGTGGTAGACGAGGTTGCCGTGGCCGAGCACCGCCCCCCACAGTGCCATCAGCGTCTCATAGGCGCCCTGCGCGTCGGCGGCATTGGAAGCCGAGCCCGGCGTCGTGCGGTAGGGCAGCCCGTAGCGCCGCGCCAGTTGCCCTGACGCAATGTTGGCCTTGGTGTTCTCGGGCGTGCCGAAGGCCGGCGCGCCCGACTTCATGTCGACATTGGAGGTGAAGGCGCCATACATGACCGGCGCGCCCGGACGGACAAGCTGCGTCAGCACGACGCCGAACAGCGCCTCGGCATTCTGCTGCGCCAGCGCCCCGGCCAGCGTCACCGGGCTCATCGCCCCCATCAGCGTGAACGGCGTCACCGCCACCGACTGGCCGAACTCGGCCATGGTCATCAGGCCTTCGGCCATCATCTCGTCGAAGCGGCGCGGGGAGTTGACCGAGATGATGGTGGTGATACCGGGATCGTCGCGCATCTGGTCGAGCGTCAGCCCACGCGAAATCGCCATCATCTCGATGCCGTCCAATGCCCTGCCCCGGCCGATCGCCGAGACATGGAAACTCTTGTCGGTCAGCGTCAGATTGGTGAAATAAGTGTCGAGATGGCGGGAGTTTGCCGGCAGCTCCACCGGCGCGCAGACCTGGTTGCCCAGCATGTGGATGCAGTTGAAATGCTGCGCCAGCCGTGTGAGATCCGAATAGTCGCGCAAATTGCCGGCGCGGCGGCCGCGCTCCATGTCATGGACATTGGGCGGCCCGGCAACGAGGGTGAAATTGATGGTGTTGCCGCCCAGATGAACCGCGTTGGCCGGGTTGCGCGGCGTCAACACATAGCTGGGCTGCGTGGTCTTCAGCACGTCTTCGATCAAGCCGCGATCGATGCGGACATTCGCTGAGGCATGATCGACCCTGGCGCCGGCCTTCTCGAACAGCGACAGCGCCCGCGGACTCATCACCTCGATGCCGAAATTCTCCAATATGTGCATCGACGCCTGATGGATCTGCTCGATCTGATCGGGCGACAGCATGGCCATTGGCGGATAGGGATTGGTCACCCGCCTGAGCGGCAGTTGCGGAATGGCCGATGGCCCCCGATTGCTGGTGCGCTCGGCGCCGCGTTTGCGTCTTGGTTCGTTCATGCCTGGCATCAAAGCCCCGGCAAACCAGGCAAGCTGTCATAAATACGCCGTTTGCGGGCGTGATTTTAGCCACGGCGGCATTTCCGCAGTATCCATTTATAGAATACGACGAAGTATGTCGGATTGTTGATACGGGATTTCCTCGAGCGACCGCTCGGGCGAAGCGTTAATGGACGCTGCAAGATTCCCTTTATGATTTCGGCCTATTGCTCTGCCGATGCGTAGTTCGAGTTTTAGTAAAATTGGTGCGGTTTGCGTGCTGCTGGCGCTTTCGGCCTGCGCCACGCCGCCCAGCCACATCAACAATGTTTGCGCCGTCTTCGACCAGAATGACGGCTGGTTCGACAACTGGCAGTCTGCCGCCGAGCGCACGCAGCAGAAATACGGCATCCCCGTTCCCGTACTGATGGCGACGGTGCGCAAGGAATCGGGCTTCAAGAGCAATGCAAGGCCGCCGCGTACCAAGCTGCTCGGCTTCATTCCGTGGAAGCACGTCTCCACGGCCACCGGCTTCTCGCAGGCGCTGGACGGCACCTGGTCGCAATATCAGCGCGAGACCGGTAACTGGGCGGCGCGGCGGACGAAATTCGCCGATGCGGTCGATTTCGTCGGCTGGTATCATTCCAAGACATCTGACACCTACGGCGTCGCCCGCAACGACACCTACAATCTCTACCTTGCCTACTATCTCGGCTGGACCGCCTATGGCCGCGGCAACAGGGGCGATGCCGGTGTGCAGGGCTATGCCCGGGCCACCGACAAGATGGCGCGGGACTATGCCCAGCAGTTGAGCGAGTGCGGGAACTGATCTTGCCGCATCGTTGATCTCGATCTTCGGACGGTCAGCTCGGCCTTTTACCGCGCGGACGCTTTGGTGGCGTGCCGGCAAAACCGGGGCCATCGCCATGCGGCGCGTCGTCCGGCATACCTTCGTGCGCGGCGTGTTCCTTGTCGAACTTGATCACGGGCTCCATCTTGGCCAGCACGTCGTCGGAGAGCCAGCACAGGCTCATATGACCGTCGCCGAGATGCTTGACCGGCGGCACCTTGGTCTCGCAGAGATTGTCCGGCACCAGCTTCTTGTAGCCGCAACGGGTCTGGAACGGACAGCCGGATGGCGGGTTCATCGCCGACGGGATGTCGCCTTCCAGCACGATGTGCTTCTTCACGACACTCGTGTCGGCGATCGGAATCGCCGACAGCAGCGCCTCGGTATAGGGATGATAGGGTGGTGCGAAGATCTGGTCGGTCGTGCCTTGCTCGACGATGTAGCCGAGATACATGACGACGACGCGGTCGGCGATGTAGCGAACGACGGACAGATCGTGGCTGATAAACAGCATCGTCGTCTTGTTCTTGCGCTGGATGTCCATCAGCAGTTCGGTCACCGCCGCCTGCACCGACACGTCCAATGCCGAGACCGGCTCGTCGGCCACCACCACCTTGGCGTCACCGGCAAAGGCTCGCGCCACGCCGATGCGCTGCTTCTGGCCGCCCGAAAGCTGACGCGGCTTGCGGGTTTCGAATGCCCGCGGCAGCTTCACCAGGTCGAGCAGCTCCAGCATGCGCTTGCGGCGATCGGCAACCGTCTTGCCGACATTGAACTTCTCCAGCGTGCGGATGATCTGCGAACCGACCGAATGGCTGGGATTGAGCGTGTCGAACGGATTCTGGAACACCATCTGGATCGACGACACCGTGTCGACGCTCCGTTTGTCGATCCCCGTCGACTGGATTTCCGTGTTGCCCAGCGTCACCGTGCCGGCACTTGCCGTCTCCAGCCCGAGCAGCACCTTGGCCAGCGTCGACTTTCCGCAGCCGGATTCGCCGACGATGGCGACCGTCTCGGATTCGCGCGCCATGAACGAGATCGTCTCGTTGGCCTTGACGACGCGGCCCTCGCTTGAGCCGAACACCTCGCTGCCGCCGACCCTGTAATATTTTCTGAGGTCCTCGATCTTGAGCACCGGCGCGCCGGGCACGACGCGCTCATTGACCTTCTTGGCACCGGGTGGCAGCGCTTCCCAGTCGATCTCGTTGAAGCGCACGCAGCGCGAGAAATGGCCTTCGTGACCAGCGACCTCGATCATCGGGATTTCGGCGGCGTTGCAGACACCCTCGACGAAATGGTGGCAGCGCGGGCCGAAATTGCAGCCCTTGGGCCGCTCGTGCGGCAGCGGCAGCTGTCCGGGGATGGAGATCAGCGGCCGTGAGTTCTTGTCGGCGCCCGGCAGCGGGATCGAGCGGAACAGCCCTTGCGTATAGGGGTGGCGCATCCGGTCGAACACGTCCTTGATCTTGCCGGTCTCCACCGCTTCGCCCGAATACATCACCGTGATGCGATCGCAGGTTTCCAGGATCAGGCCGAGATTGTGCGACACGAAGATCATCGACGTGCCGAACTTTTCGCCCAGCCCCTTGACCAGATCGACGATGCCCGCCTCCACCGTCACGTCGAGCGCCGTCGTCGGCTCGTCGAGCAAAAGCAGCGCCGGCTTCGACAGCAGCGCCATGGCAATGACGATGCGCTGCTGCTGGCCGCCGGAGAGCTGGTGCGGATAGGAGCGCATCATACGCTCGGGATCGGGCAATTTGACCGAGCGCACCATATCGAGGGCGCGTTTATAGGCCTCTTCCTTCGACACCTTGTCGTGGATCAGCGGCACTTCCATCAGCTGCTGGCCGACCTTCATCGCCGGGTTCAGGCTCGCCATCGGCTCCTGGTAGATCATGGCGATCTTGTTGCCGCGGATGGAACGCAACTCCTCGTCGGAGAGTTCGCCCATGTCCTTGCCCTGGAACTTGATCTTGCCGCCGACGATCTTCCCGATGTTGGAGAGGTCGCGCATGATGCCGAGCGACACGGTCGACTTGCCGCAGCCGGATTCGCCGACGATGCCCATCGCCTCGCCCGGCATGACGGTGCAGGAAAAATCCATGACCGCCGGTATCTCGCCCTTGCGGGTGAAGAAGGAGATCGACAGGTTCTCGATCTCGATGATCGGCCCTTTGGTTGGCCCGGGGGTCGGCTTGGCGGGATTTCGAACTGCCTCGTTCATGGGTCGCTCCAATCCTGGTTCTTCCAGGCCTGTTTCTCTCAGGCCCATCGGGTCGAAACCCGCGACATCAGTCTTTCATCGATTGTTCGCGCAGCGAGTCGGCGAGCAGGTTCAAGCCCAGCACGAACGACATCAGTGCGATGGTCGGCGGCAGCGCCGGATGGATGAAGGAGCGCAGCAGGCGGCTGGCGTCCTTGATCGCGGTGCCCCAGTCCGGACTTTCCGGCGCCAGGCCAAGGCCGAAATAACCGAGCGTGCCGAGCAGGATCGTGGTGTAGCCGATGCGCAGGCAGGCATCGACGATCAATGGCCCGCGCGCATTGGGCAGGATCTCCCACAGCATGATGTACCAGGGCGATTCACCGCGCGTCTGCGCCGCCGCCACATAGTCGCGCGTCTTGATGTCCATCACCAGGCCACGCACGATGCGGAACACGCCGGGGCTGGAGGCGAACACCACCGCCACGAAGATGTTGAGCTGGTTTGGATCGATATGGACGATGTGCAGCGGGTCCTTATCGAACACAAGGCCGAGATAGATCCAGCCACCGAGGATCAGGGTGATGCCGAGCAGGATGTAGAGCCGGTCGGGCCGGTTCTTGTAGCGGGTCCAGAACAGCACGCTGAAGAAGATGATCGGAAACAGGAAGAACACGCCGGCCATGCCGTACGGGATCGGCGTGTCCATGATACCCGGCGTCACCAAGAGGTAGAACAGCAGGATCACCGGGAAGGCGAGCACAAGGTTGGCCAGGAACGACAGCACGGTGTCGATCTTGCCGCCGTAATAGCCGGCGGGCAGGCCGAGCGTGATGCCGACCATCAGCGCGAAGCCGGTCGCGGCAGGCGCGATGATCAGCACGATCTGGCTGCCATAGACCATGCGCGAAAACACGTCGCGCGCCAGCTTGTCGCCGCCGAACAGATAGGTCAGCCCCGACTGCGGTTCGACGGCGCCCGGCAGCACGTCCTTCATGATCGGAATCTGGGCCAGCGGATCGAAGGGCGATATGGTCGCGGCGAAGATCGCCGTGAACAGCCAGAACAGGCAGATGCCGACGCCGACGATGCCGACACCGCTGTCGAACAGCTGGCCGTAGAGCGCCAGCTTCTTCTTGTAGGCGAAGCTCGCGCCCATGACGATGACGAGCGCGATCCAGACCGGCCAGAAGCGCGACAGCACTTCGAAAACGACGGTGAAGCCACTGATGTATTGAACCGGCATCGGCTTCGCTCCCTACTGAACTCTGATACGCGGATTGAGAAATGCGTAGCCGACATCGGAAATGAGCTGCGTGATCAAGACGATGAACACCGAGACCAGCGAGCAGCCGAGCAAAAGGTCGATATCGTTGTTGCCGGCCGCCTCGACCAGCGTGTAGCCGAAGCCCTGGTAGCGGAACATCACCTCGACGATGACGACGCCGGTGAGCAGCCAAGGGAACTGCAGCATGATGACGGTGAACGGTGCGATCAGCGCGTTGCGCAAGGCATGTTTGACCACCACGCTGCCGAAGGAGAGACCCTTCAACCGCGCGGTACGGATATATTGCTGCGTCATCACTTCGACCATCGAAGCTCGCGTCATGCGGGCGATATAGCCGATGCCGTAGATCGCCAGCGTCATCACCGGCAGTGTGAAATTGTAGAAGGTGATGCCCTGGCTGGCCGAAGCCGCCGAGCCGTTCAGCCAGCCTAGCCATGAGGCGAAGATGACGGTGAAGATGACGCCCGACACATATTCAGGCGTCGCCGTCGAGGCGATCGACGCCACGGACAGCACCCGGTCGGTTCGCGACCCCTCACGCATGCCGGCCAGAATGCCGATCAGCAGCGAGATCGGCACCATCACCGCCAGCACCCAGAACATCAGGATGCCGGTAGCGCCGAGTGCCGGAAACAGTTTTGAGGCGACGGTCGCCTTGAACTTGGTCGAGCAGCCGAAATCGCCCTGGAAAACGCCGGCAAAGGTCGGCACTAGCGGATCGTTGCAGAAGGAGAAACGCTGCGCCGGCTTACCGGTCGCCGGGTCGGTTACCGGCTGCTTGGGCAAGACACCAAGCCACTGGCCGTAGCGGACGAAGAAGTTCTGCCGGTAGCCATGGTTGACCAGCCAGCTCTCGAGCTGCTCGGCCGACGTATGCATTTCGGTCTGGCTGATCGCCAGCTTCTTCAGATTGGGTTCGAGGTTGATCAGGAAGAAGACGACCATGGTCAGGCACAGCATCGTCAATGCCATGGTGCCAAGACGCCTGATAACGAAGGAAAGCATGGCGGCCCCCTGCCGATGGGTTGGGGTTTGAGCCGGCTATGAAAGCCAACCCTGCCGTGACCGGCGGGGCTGGCTGTCAAACAGGCCTTCGGATGCGATCAACCCTGTTTTTGTTGCATGGCCTTGCCCGCGAGTCCGCAACTTTTTTGAGAATGTGCGGACCAGCAGGGACGGACAATGCAAAGAGCGAGGGAAGGGAGCGAGCCCCTTCCCTCCATGTCGATGCGATATCAAGCCTGGTCGAGCCAGACCTTGCCGTAGTCGCGCTCGAAGGTCGGGTGCATCTTATAGTTCTGCACCGCCTTCACCGAGTGGCTGTAGAGCTTGCGCCAGTACGGCTGGATCATGATGCCGGAATCCTGCAGGATCTGCTCGATGTCCTTCATCATGTCCTTGCGCTTGGCGGCGTCGGCAACGGCGAGCGCCGCATTGAGCTTGGCATCCCAGTCCGGATTCGACCAGCCGGCCTCGTTCCAGGCCTCGCCGGTGCGATAGGCGATGGCCAGAACCTGGACGCCGAGCGGACGCATGTTCCAGTTGGTCATCGACAGCGGATACTTCGTCCAGTCGTTCCAGAACGTGGAACCCGGCAGAACGGTGCGCTTCACCTTGATGCCGGCGTCGCGCAGCTGGGCGGCGATCGCATCGCCGGTGTTCTTGTGCCAGTCTTCGTCGACGGTGATCAGCTCGTGTTCGAAGTCGGCTTGGCCGGCTTCCGCCATCAGCGCCTTCGCCTTGGCCGGATCACGGGCAACCTTGGGCAGCTCGTAATATTCCGGATGGATCGAGCAGACATGGTGGTTTTCGGCGACCGAGCCGGCATTGCCGTAGCCGAGCTGCAAGACGACATTGTTGTCGACCGCAAGCTGCAGCGCGTTGCGCACCTTCTGGTCGCCATAGGGCTTGTTGTTGACGTTGGTGCGGCAGACGATGGTCGACGCGGTGACGATTTCCGACTTCACCAGGTCCATGCCGTCGAGGATCGACACATAGTCGGCCGAAGTCTCGAAGTTGGTGTGCACTTCGCCGGCCTCGAAAGCGCTGACCATGGCTGCCGGATCGGTGCCGTAGTCGATGAATTCCAGGCCATCGAGGAACACTTCGCCGTCCCACCACTTGTCATCGGTGCGGCGTTTGTAGACCACCTTCTGACCGACATCGTAGGAGACGAGTTCGAACGGACCGGTGCCGATCGGGCAGGCCTTGAAGTCGCCGCCCTTCTCATCGAAGGTCTTGTGGACGATCAGCCCGGGATAGTCGCACATGTTCGGAATCAGCGCGATGTCCGGCTTGCTGAGCTTAAGCACGACCGTGTGGTCGTCCGGCTTGGTCACGGCGCTTTCGTCGAGCTTGTCGTCCTTGACCAGCGAGCCGAGACGGCCGGGCATGGAATTGCCTTCGGCTTTCTTGTCAGCCCAGCGCTTCAGGTTGAAGATGACGTCATCGGCGGTGAAGGCATCGCCATTCGACCAGGTGACGCCCTTGCGCACATGCAGCGTATACTGCGTGGCGTCGTCGTTGACGTCCCAGCTTTCCAGCAGATAGGGGCGAAACGTGTATTCGGAGGTGTACTTGACCAGCGGCTCCAGCGCCTGGCGCTCGGCATTGGCGATTTCCGACCAGTCGGCCTTGCGCGGGTCCTTGGGATCTTTGATCCACTGGGCGATCTTCAGCGTGCCGCCCTTCTTGCCCTTTACCTCTTCGGCCTTCGCCGGCGTCGGATCGGCGAGGCCGAGCAAGCCGTAAGCCATTGCCGTCGATGCGCCGAAGACGCTGGCCATGGCCAGGAATTCGCGGCGGTCCACCTTGCCTGCCTTGGCTTCTTCGGCCATGGCCAGGATGTGATCCGGAACGCGATCGCCATTACTCTTATAAATTGTCATGACTTAACTCCCATTGTTGGCTTTCCGCCTTTTAACATTCCGCATCCAGGCCATGATGTCAAAGACGGCGTGGATTGAGAACATGTTAGGGAATGTGCAACTTTGAAAGGGGAGCGGTTCGCGTGATAACGACAGTCTTGGCGCAAATTTGCTACTGCCCGACGGATTCTTCTGGAATCGCGATAGTCGATTAAACTGAGACATTTACTCTGGCCCGCACAGCACCAGAATCGATCCACCATGAGGCCAAAAGCCCCGCCGAACTGTCAGTATTCCTTCTCGTAGAAGATGCCGCCCTTGGCTTCGCCGGCATCGTTGGCCTCGCCGCGCAGCTTGACGCCGCGCCCGACATTGAGGTCGATCGTCGCCTTGCCCGAGCCAGGCTTGTCGCCCTTCTGGATGGTGACATAGGTGCGGTCGTTGAGGTATTTGCCGGCCGAAACCGCCGTGCCGCCCTGATCGTCGGTGGTGACGTCGAGATCGTCGACGCCAATGGCGCTGCGCAGGTTTTCCAGCAGCGACGTCGAGCCGCCGACGCCGGCCAGCTGCCCCGCCGCTTCGGCGAGC
>NZ_RZQT01000038.1:0-52057 GCF_003998485.1 Mesorhizobium sp. M7A.F.Ca.CA.001.04.2.1 | reverse complement strand
CCTTGATGCCGCGAACCGTCGCCTCGCCCGAGGCAATTTCGACGCTCGTCTTGCCGTCGGCGATCTTCACCCGGCCGGCAGCGGTCGCCGGAATGCCCGCTATGGTGGCGCCGCCGGTGAAATTGGTCCAATCGCCGTCGCGCTTCAGGTCGACGCCGATGCCACTGATTTCGGTGGTTCCGGAAGTGACGCTGTCAGCCTTTATCGAACCGGCGATCGCCGGCGCCTTGAGATAATTGGCGATCAGCGCATTGACGGTGATGGCCTTGGCCGTCACGTCGCCACGCGCGATCGAAGTGCTCTTCGCATCGATCGCGACGAAGGGCGCGTCGCCCTCCTTGGCAAAGCCGATGGTGCCGTCGATGTCGCCCGTCACCGCCTGGCCGGCGAGTGCGGCCAACTGGTCGATAGCGGGCGCGTCGAGCGTCAGCGTGCCGAGCGGCATGTACGTGTCGTCCAGCGCGAGATCGCCCGAGACCTTGTTGTCGCCCAGCGAGACCAGGAATCCGTTGATCGAACGCTTGCCCTCGCTTGTCACCAGTGCTGCCTTGATATCGAGCGGCTGGTCGTTGACGGAGCCGGTCAGCGATACGTTGGCGGCGGGACTGGTGATATCGGCCTTGCCGCTCGCCGTCAGCTTGATGCTCTTCACCGTGCGGCCCGATGCCGTCAGGCTGTCGCTATCGGCGGTAACGGTGAAATCCGGCGCCGTCATCGCGCCGCTTGCCGACAGCGCGAAATCGACGCCACCGGCAACCGGCACGCCGACTGTCGGCGACAGCACGGAAACGTCGCCCAATTTGCCCTTGATGTCGGCCTGGATGTCGGTGCCCTGCATGCTGGCCGTGCCGGCGGCGCTGAGCGTGCCGGACGTGAATTCGATCGAGTTCGCGGCGAAGGATCCCTGCGGATCGCGGGCCGCGGTGGCCGAGAATTTCACCCGAGCGCCAAGCACCGAGGCGATCTGCGGCGGAAAGGCCGTCGCCACGGCATCCGCGTTCATCTTCAGCTGCATCGACAGGTCGGCAAGCGCCACCGTCGCCGTCAGAGAGGCGTTGAGTGCGTCGGAGCGCAGCGTGCCCTGGTCGATGGCAATGGCATCCTTGCTGACCGACCCGGCCAGATCGACATCGATCTTGCCGGTGATCAGCGGCGCCAGCGTCGCCACGTCGGTGTTGAGGCCACCTGCCTGCAGCTTGACGGTGACCGGCCCGGCGCGGTTCTGGATGTCAAAGCCGTCGGAATGGATCTGCGCCGCCAGATCATCCAGCCGCGTGCCGCCAGCAACGATGGAGACGAAGGAGGCGCCGATGTCGATGATCGGCGCCTTGCCGTCGCCGAAGGCGCGGGCGGTGGCATTGCTGATCGCCAGCGTGATCGGTTGCGCCTTGCTGCCGACGCTGATCACAACGGGCGGACCCTTGGCGGCGAGTTCGATCGAGAGGTCGCTGGCGCCGGCAGGATCGACAATGCCGGTCGCGGTGCCGTGCACCGCATCGCTGTCGATGTTGGCGCGGTCGACACTGACGCCACCGGCCGATGTGGCGGTGCCGGCGACATCGAAGCTGGTCTTGCCGGCAAACAGCGGCTTGAGATTCTCAGGCAGGAAGCGAGCGAAATCGCCGTCGCCCTTGGCCTCAACATGGTTACCCTTGTCGGTCAGTTGGTGCCGGCCTGTCAGCTGGGTGACGATCTTGCCGTCGACCGAGAACGTGCCGATGCCGTTCCAATTGGCGAGCGGCCCGGTGCCCGAGACAATTATGTCGACCGGCGGCGTATCGGGCAGCTTGAGCAGATTGGCGATGATGCCGCCTGCCGGCTCCGAGGCCTTGAGGTCAAGATCGAGCCTGTTGTCCGCCGGCGCAAAGTGGATCTTGGCATCGACATTGCCTTGCTTGCCGTCATGGCGGGTGACGTTGAGCACCGTCTCGACCGCCAGCGGCGCGGCATCGGCCTTGAGCATGCCCCTGGCGGCAAGTTCGGCGATGCCGCTGCCGGCCAGTTGCTGGCCAAGCGCGATCTCGGGCAGGTCGATCTGCTTGATGTCGATGGAAACCGGCAGCGTCGTCGTGCCGCCGCTCGGCGCCGGCTGCGTGCTGGCCACCGGCAACCGGGCGAGTTCTATGCGCTCGGCAGCGATGCGGTCGGCGCTGAAGTTTTTCGACAGCAGCGCCAGCGGCGACCAGTCGACGGCCACCTTGCGCGCCACCAGCCAGGCACCCTCGCGATCCTCCAGCACGACATGGTCGACGCTGAGGGCTCCCGACCAGATGCCGTCTATGCCGCTGACCGTGATCTTGCGGTCGTCGGTCGATGCCAGCCGCGAAATGATGCCGGCGAGATTGTCGCGGCCGCGCTCGGTCTTGGTTAGCACCACCAGCGCGCCGATCGCTCCCGCAATCACGATCAGCAGGGTGTAGAGAACAATGCGGAGGATGCGCCAGACTGTTTTCATCGCTCAGAATGCCTGTCCGATGCCGGCATAGATGCCGAAATGCGGATCGCCCGGATCGCGGTTGAGCGGCACGGCCGCGTCGATGCGCAGCGGCCCGAACGGCGTGACATAGCGCAGGCCGACGCCGGCGCCGACCTTGACATCGGAGAAATCGGGAACCGATTTGGTCGACACGGTGCCGGCATCGACGAACGGCACGATGCCGATCGTGTCGGTGATGGCGATGCGCATCTCGACCGAGGTTTCGAAGAAGGACAGGCCGCCGATCGGCTGGCCGGTGAAATCCTTCGGACCGATGTCCTGATAAGCGTAGCCGCGCACCGAACCGCCGCCACCGGAATAGAAGCGCCGGTCGGCCGGCACATGTTCGAGGCTGGTGCCGACGATCGAACCGATGGCGACACGTTCGGCCAGCACGAACTTGGAAGCCGAATCCAGCGACTGATAGGCCGACCCTTCGCCCCTCAGCTTCAGGAATGCCGCACCGCTCAAAATGTCGTAGCTCGGCTCGGCATAGGCCAGCACCCGGAAGCCGCTGGTCGGGTTCAGGCGGTTGTCCCTGTTGTCGTAGACATATTGCAGCGGAATGCTGGCGATCAGGTATTTGTGCTTGCCGAAAGCGTCGTGGATGCGGGAATAGTCGAGCGCCACCTCGGCGGAAACCGTCTGCTTCTTGGTCAGTTCGTAGGATAGGCCGGCGCTGCCCTTGATCGAGAAATGGTCATAGGCATCAGGATGTTCGAGCACCGTCTTCACGCCGGCGAAGAACTTCGATGCCGGTCCGATCACACCGGGTTTCTCGAACATGATGCCGGCATTGTAGTTGAGTTCGCCGAGATCGTTGCTGCCGATGCCGCTGATCTTGCCATCGATGCGCAGCTTCTCGGCCCGGCCGAACAAATTGCGGTGGCCCCAATAGCCCTCAAGGCCCAGCCCCTCGGTGTTGGAAAAAGTGCCGCCGACGCCGAAATAGCGTGGCTTGCGCTCGCTGACCTGGACGCCGATCGGAATGTTGCCGTCGGCATCGAGCTTGTCGGCTTCCTTGAACGTCACGCTGTTGAAGACCTCGAGCGCCAGCAACCGGTCGCGCGCATCGTCGATCTCTTGCGGCGAGTATTGCCGGCCGCGCTTGAGGCCGGTCATGTATTCGGTGAAGTCGCGGTCGACCTTCTCGGTGCCTTCCACGGTGGTCGGGCCATAGCCGGCGACCGGTCCGGCGGCGACCGTCAGCGTCACGTCGAGCGTCGAGGTGGCATGGTCGGCGACGATCTGGCGGTCCGTCACCTCTGCCAGCGGCCTGCCTTGCTCCTTCAGCGTCCGCACGATCAGCGCCTCGGCCTTGAGCACTGCGCCGGATCCGGCGTCGCCGCCTGATATCAGGCCATAATCGGCGCTCATCAGTCCTGCCGCGTCGCCTTGCAGCCTGATATTGCCCAAGGTGAATTTCGGCCCGGTAGCAATGTCGATCGACACGGGAACCGGCTGCGGACCCTTGAATTCGGCATCTGGCGGCAAATCGTCGAGCGGCTTGCCGTCGATGGTGACGGTGACGACGCCTTCGTAGCGGGCATCGGCATAGAGCGCGGCGACAAGCTGTTCGCGGTCGCTGCGCGCCTTGGCCATCAGCCCGAGCGAGCCTGAAACCGGACGCTCCTCGTCGCTCTTCAGCGCCGAGGCATTTTCGAGCTTCTTGACCAGGTCCTTGTCGGCGTCGGGGGCATTGATGGTCACGGCGTAGCGCAGCGGATCGACGATGTCGGCATCCTCGTCGCTGGACGATCCCCACAGCTTGATGCCGAAAAGCTCGAAAGCGGCCGCCGGGGGCGATTCGGCGACGAGCACGGTCGAGCACATCATGGCCAGCAGCAGGGCGCGCGGAAGCGCACGCCCTGGCGCGCGACCTCCTGACATCTGCTCTTCATGCGCCGGCATTAAGACAACCTAGGTTACAAAACTAAAATTGGAATGAAGTTCTGAAGCGCTCGTAAAGGGGCCACAATCCAATTGTCTGAAATAGGACGGGCTTGGAATTCACACCTTTTGCGTCGCCGCAAGAAAGCGTGATCCCCTGTCCTATGGAGGTACTACCGGTCATCGACCGGAAAGGAAACCGTTGGCAGGCGGACCCCTGCCGCGTCCTTGTGTTGACAAGCCTGACTGAAGCTTGATCATGCCCGGACGTCAGCTGTGTCTGGAGGGGTGTTATGGCAATGCGCGCGGCTCGTGGTCTTTCGATTCTGATTCTCCTGTTTTTTGCCTGGGCCAATGTCCTGGCCTGGAGCAGCGTCGCGCAAGCGGCCGAGGCCCGGCGTATCGCGACAACGGACAATTCCGATTATTTCGGCTTTGATCTCAGGTCCGACCAGAATGTGACAATCGACCAGTGCAAGACGACATGCCTGGGAGACCCGGCCTGCCGTGCCTTCACCTACAATAAAAAAGCCAAATGGTGCTTCCTCAAATCCGACTACAACCAGTTGAAAACCTTCAACGGTGCGGTCGCCGGCAAGGTCGTCAACATCGATGGCGATCCTGATATCGGCGCGCCGCCGGAACTCGCCTTCTTCCCCAACTGGATGTCCGATCAGGCCCAGCAATACCGCAACAAGCTGCTCGGCCCGGCCTATGACAAGCCGACAGAAGGCATGGCAGCCTTGATGAGTGCCGCCGAACAGGCCGTGCTGACCGGCGACCACCGCTCCGCCATGCTGAAATACGAGGCCGCTGTCTCGGTACTGCCCGATGATGGCCAGCTCTGGCTCAACCTGGCGCGTGAAACGCTGGCCGTGCAGCCCGCCGCCAGCACATCCGAAGCTTCCACTTTGCCGACGAACGGCACTTCGGCCGCATTCAATGCCTATAAACTACTGCGCACCACCAAGACGCGCGCCGAAGTGCTGGCGCTGCTCGGCAACGGCCTCGACAAGCGCGATCTCTACCGGCCGGCGCTACAGGCCTATGAGGCGAGCCTTGCCCTGAACCCGTCGCCGGCGGTCCAGGCCGACTATGTCGATCTGAAGGCGCGCAAGGGTTTCCGCGTTATCGACCACACCATCGACGCCGACACCAGCGCGCCGCGCATCTGCGCGCAATTCTCCGAAGATCTGGTCAAGACCGGCGTCGATTACGCGCAATTCGTCACCGTCGACAATGCACCGCCCAAAGGCGTCGAGGCCAAGGACAAGCAGATCTGCGTCGAAGGGCTGGAGCATGGCCAGCACTACGACGTCACCTTCCGCGCCGGCCTGCCGGCGGCAATCGGCGAAGTGACCGCGGCACCCGTGGTGCTGTCGATCTATGTCCAGGACCGCGCACCGTCCGCCCGCTTCACCGGTGATAGCTTCGTGCTGCCGGCCGGCGCGCGCCGTGGCATTCCGATCGTTACCGTCAACATGAACGCTGCCGAGATGAAGCTCTATCGCATCGGCGATCGTTCGCTCGCCCAGCTTCTGTCGGGCTACCAGTTCCTGCACCAGCTGGACGGCTATGACATCTCCAACATTTCCGAGCAGATGGGCGCGCCGGTCTGGCAAGGCCAGCTCGACATCGCCAATGACCTCAACAAGGAGGTCACCACCTCCTTCCCGGTCGACCAGGCGGTGCCGCAGCGCAAGCCCGGCGTCTACGTGCTGACCGCCCAGGCCGTCAACGACAAGAGCGACGACTACAACTCGATGGCCACGCAATGGTTCGTCGTCTCCGACATCGGCCTGTCGACCTATACCGGTCAGGACGGGCTCAATGTCTTTGCCCGTTCGCTGGGCAGCGCCAAGCCGATCGCCGGCGCCGAACTGACGCTGGTCGCCAGGAACAATGAGGTTCTGGGCACGGCGACGTCGGATGCCGACGGCCATGCCGTCTTCAACCCCGGCCTGACGCGCGGCGACGGCGGCATGGTGCCGGCCGTGCTGATGGCAAAGCAGGGCGACAATGACTTCGTCTTCCTCGACATGGGCCGGGCCGGCTTCGACCTGTCCGACCGCGGCGTCACCGGGCGCGCGGCGCCAGGTGCGCTCGACGTCTATGCCTGGACCGAACGCGGTATCTACCGCGCCGGCGAGGATGTTCATGTCGCCGCACTTGCTCGCGACGGCGCCGCCAAGGCGGTCGAAAACCTGCCGTTGACCTTCATCTTCTCGCGCCCCGACGGCGTCGAGGACCGCCGTATCGTCAGCGACGGCGCATCAGCCGGCGGCCATGCCGTCGACCTGCCGCTCGCCCCCAACGCCATGCGCGGCACCTGGTCGGTGTCGATCTACACCGATCCCAAGCAGCCCGCGGTGGCCAGCCAGATGTTCCTGGTCGAGGATTTTGTGCCGGATCGCATCGAATTCGACATGAAGGCCGACAAGCAGGAAATCGCCCAGGGCGAAACCGCCAACATCGACATTGACGGCCGCTTCCTCTATGGCGCGCCGGCAGCAGGCTTGGCGCTGGAAGGCGAGCTGACGCTGTCGACGTCGCGCGACTGGGACCGCTTCCAGGGCTTTTCCTTCGGTCTCGCCGACGAGCAGTCGGCCGAACCCACGGTCACCCCCCTCGCCGATCTACCGGTGGTTGGCGATGACGGCAAGGTGACCTTCCCGGTCTCCGTCGACCAACTGCCCTCGACCACCAAGCTGGTCGACGCCAAGGTGACGGTCAGGATGCGTGAAACCGGCGGCCGCGCCATCGAGCGCTCGCTCAACATCGGCATCCGCCCGCAGGGCCATATGATCGGCATTCGTCCGGATTTCGCCGACAATGAAGTGCCGCAGGGCGGCACGGCCAAGTTCAGCCTGATCGCCGTCGATCCCGACGGCAAGCGTGAGGCGCTGAAAGGCGCGCAATGGACGCTGGTCAAGGTCGAACGCAATTACCAGTGGTACCGCTCCAACAATTCGTGGAATTACGAGCCGGTGACCTTCACCAAGTCGATCGCCAACGGCCAGGTCGACCTCAACGCCGACGGCGACGCAACGGTCTCCGTGCCGGTCGATTGGGGTCAGTACAGGCTCGAGGTTGAAACCGCCGATCCCGAAGGACCGGCGACCAGCTACGAGTTCGACGCCGGCTGGTATGTCTCCTCGACCACCACCGAAACGCCTGACGGCCTCGAAATCGCCCTCGACAAGGACAATTATGCCGCCGGCGAAGTGGCCAAGCTGAAAATCTCGCCGCATTTTGCCGGCGAACTCTTGATCAACATCGGCTCCGACAAGCTGTTGAAGACCATCACGGCGTCAGTGCCGGCCGGCGGCAGCACCGTCGACATTCCGGTCGGCGACGACTGGGGCGCCGGCGCCTATGTCACCGCAACCCTGTTCCGGCCGGGCGATGCGCAGGAGACGCGCATGCCGGCCCGCGCCATCGGCGTGAAATGGCTGAAGGTCGATCCGGGTTCGAAGAAGCTCGCCATCACCTTGACGCCACCGGACAAGACCATGCCGCGCCAGCAGCTGTCGATCCCGGTTTCGGTCGCCGGCGTGCAGGCGGGCAGCAATGCCTATGTCATGGTTGCCGCCGTCGATGTCGGCATCCTCAACCTGACCAGCTACAAGGCGCCGGATCCGGAGAACTGGTTCTTCGGCCAGCGCATGCTGGGCATGGAAATCCGCGACATCTACGGTCGCCTGATCGACGGTTCTCTGGGCAACGCCGGCAAGCTCAGGACCGGCGGCGACGGCGCCAACATGCAGGCGCAAGGCAGCCCGCCGACCGAAAAGCTGGTCGCCTTCTTCTCCGGCGTCGTCGAGCTTGACGCCGACGGCAAGGCGCGGGTCGACTTCGACATCCCGCAGTTCAACGGCACCGTGCGCGTCATGGCCGTCGCCTGGACCAAGGACGCGGTCGGCCACGCCCAGTCCGACGTGATCGTGCGCGATCCCGTGGTCATCACCGCCGGCCTGCCGCGCTTCCTGGCGCCTGGTGACGCCGCCGTTATGCGCCTCGACGTCGCCGACACCGACGGTCCGGCCGGCGACTATGCGTTCTCGATCGAAACGACGGGTGACCTGTCGACGGGCGACAAGCCCCTGCCCCAGAAGCTGACGCTCGCCCAGGGCAAGCGCCAGACGCTGACCGTGCCGCTGATCGCTCAGACGGCCGGCAATGCCTCGCTCACCATCAAGCTTGCCCATGCCGACGGCACCAAGGTCGAGCAGACGCTCTATGTGCCGGTGCGCCCGGCGCAATTACCGGTCACCACCCGCCTGGTGGTCGACCTCAAGGGCGATGGCGGCGCGCTTCGCGTCGACAAGGAGCTGCTCGCGGCAAGCCTGCTCGACGGCGCCTCTGTCAGCGTCGGCGTTTCGCAGGCTGCCGCCTTCGACGTGCCTTCGCTGCTGATGACGCTCGACCGCTACCCCTATGGGTGCGCCGAGCAGACCACCAGCCGCGCCATGCCGCTTCTCTACGTCAATGAATTGGCGTCAGGCATCGGCATGGCCAGCGATCCAGATATCCATGGCCGCATCCAGGACGCCATCTACAAGGTTCTGAGCTACCAGGCCTCGGGCGGCAGCTTCGGCCTGTGGGGCCCGGGCTCCGGCGATCTGTGGCTCGATGCCTATGTCACCGACTTCCTGACCAGGGCACGCGAGCAGAAATACGACGTGCCGAGCCTGGCCATGAACCAGGCGCTCAGCAACCTGCAGAACTCACTCGGCTACGACCAGAGCGTCCAGGACCGGGGCAGCGAGATCGCCTACGCCCTCTACGTTCTGGCCCGCAACAAGAAGGCCTCGATCGGCGACCTGCGCTACTATGCGGACACGCAACTCGAAGCTTTTTCCAGCCCGATGGCCGTTGCCCAGCTGGCGGCAAGCCTGGCGCTCTACGGCGATACACCGCGTGCGGAATCGACGTTCAAGACTGCCCTGCAGTTGGCCAAGTCGACCACCGACTACGACTACTACCGCTCCGACTACGGTTCGCGGCTGCGTGATGGCGCGGCGATGCTGGCGTTGGCGGCGGAATCCAAGCCGGTACCGACAATCGTGCCGGAGCTGATCAAGCTGGTGACCAGGGAACGCGCCGAAGCCCGCTGGACCAGCACCCAGGACGAATCCTGGATGCTGCTGGCGGCCCGCGCGCTGAAAGAAGGCAATGATACGATCACGCTGACCGTCAATGGCGCGGCGCATTCCGGCGGCTACTCCGACCAGGTCGAAGGCTCTGACCTTGTCCACAGCCCGCTGACCATCGCCAACACCGGCAAGACCCCGCTGCAGGCCGTCGTCACCACGGTGGCGTCGCCGGTCCAGCCCCTGCCGGCCGGCGGCGATGGCTTCACCATCAGCCGCACCTACTACAAGCTCGACGGCACCGAGGCCAATGTCACCGAGGCGACGCAGAACGAACGCTATGTCGTCGTGCTCAAGGTCAACGAGCAGAACACATGGCCATCGCGCCTGCTGGTCACCGACCTGTTGCCGGCCGGCTTCGAGATCGACAATCCCGGCCTGGTCTCCAGCGCCCAGTTGACGAACTTCTCGTGGCTGGCGCAGACCGATGCGGCCCATCTCGAATTCCGCGACGACCGTTTCGTCGCGGCATTCAACCCGGCCGACGGCGACCACGACCACAATCTGACCCTCGCCTATGTCGTGCGCGCCGTGACGCCGGGTACCTATGCGCACCCCGCGGCAACGGTGGAAGACATGTATCGGCCGCAATACTCGGCCCGCACCGCCACCGGCATGATGGAGATCAAGGCGCCGTAAGGCGCTGATGGTGATGGACGCGATGAGCAAAGTGCCCCCTCACCCGCCCTCCGCTTCGCTCGGTCGACCTCTCCCCGAGGGGAGAGGAGACGGCCAGCGCTGGCGCCAGTCTCTTCTCCCCACCGGAGAGAAGGCGGCCGCGAAGCGGCCGGATGAGGGGGCATCTTTACTGCCATGAAGATGCTTCGCAAATTCGCTGTTGGAGCGGCAGGGTGCGCCGGCATCCTCGCCCTTTCCGCCGCGTCCCTCTGGGAACTCGACCGCGCCTTCCCGCCCCCGCTTCCAGCCGAACTCACGGTCTCCACCGAAGTCCAGGACCGCGACGGCCAGTTGTTGCGCGCCTTCGCCACGCCGGACGGCTACTGGCGGCTCGAAACCCGGCTCGACCAGGTCGACAAGCAATTCGTCGACATGCTGGTCACGTACGAAGACAAACGTTTCTGGGACCATGAGGGCGTCGACGTGCTGGCGCTGGCGCGCGCCGCCGGCCAGTTCGCCACCAGCGGCCACATCGTTTCCGGCGGCTCGACGCTTTCGATGCAGCTTGCCCGGCTGATCGAGCCGCGCGAAAGCCGCAGCCTCGGCTCCAAGATCAAGCAGATGCTGCGCGCCATCCAGATCGAACGGCGGCTGTCGAAACGCGAAATCCTCGAACGCTACCTCACGCTGGCGCCTTATGGCGGCAATCTGGCAGGCGTGCGCGCCGCCTCGCTGGCCTATTTCGGCAAGGAGCCGAAACGGCTCACCGTTTCCGAATCCGCCCTGCTCGTCGCTCTGCCGCAGCTGCCGGAAAAGCGCCGGCCCGACCGCAATTTGAAGATCGCCCACGCCGCCCGCGACCGGGTGCTGACCCGAATGGTCTCCTCCCGCCTGCTCGGCGAGCGCGAGGCCGCACGGGCCGCCCTCGACGATGTCTCGGACCTGCGCCGCACGCTGCCGGCGCTCGCCGCGCACGCCGCCTATGCGATGTTGCCCAAGGCCGTCCCCGGCCAACCCTTGCAACTGACGATCCGCAAGAGCGTCCAGGAGGGGCTGGAACAGGTGGCGAAGGACGCGGCCACCAAGCTCGGCCCTCGCCTGTCGGTCGCCATGGTGCTGGCCGACTCCCGCACCGGCGACATCCTTGGCGAAGTCGGCTCGGCCAATTTCTTCGACGCCAGCCGCTCCGGCTGGATCGACATGACAAAGATCGTCCGCTCGCCCGGCTCGACGCTGAAGCCGTTCATCTACGGTCTTGCCTTCGAACAGGGCCTGGTGGCGCAGGAGACGCTGATCGATGACAGCCCTGTCGATTTCTCCGGCTACCGGCCGAAGAATTTCGACATGGGCTACCAGGGCGATGTCAGCATCCGGCAAGCGCTGCAACTGTCGCTCAACGTGCCGGCGATCCGCGTGCTCGACGCGGTCGGGCCAACGCGGCTGATGGCGCGCTTCCGCCAGGCCGGCGTCAGCCCCATACTGCCGGTCAACGAGGCGCCGGGCCTGGCCATCGGCCTTGGCGGCGTAGGCGTCACGCTGCGCGACCTCGTCCAGCTCTACACAGGGCTCGCCAATGGCGGCAAGACGCACGCGCTGCATGACGGCACCGAGCCGGCCAATGCCGAGCGCACCAGCGCCACCATCCTCGACGGTCAGGCCAACTGGCAGATCATCGACATACTGTCGGGCGTCAAGCCGCCCGAGGGTGCCCTGCAGCGCGGCATTGCCTACAAGACCGGCACGTCCTACGGCTACCGCGACGCGTGGTCGGTCGGCTTCGACGGCCGCTATGTGCTCGGTGTCTGGGTCGGCCGTCCCGACGCCGGCGCGGTGCCCGGACTGTCCGGTTATGTCTCGGCCGCTCCCATCCTGTTCGACGGTTTTGTCCGCTCGGGCCTGGCCGCCGTCCCCTTGCCGGGCAAGCCGCCCGGACTGTTCAGCCCCAGGCGCGAGGACCTGCCGGTGACGCTCGCCCGCTTCGGCGCCGGGGCGGACGGCCTGGTGCAGGCGACAGTGACCGAACCCGCACCGACCATCATCTTCCCGCCCGACGGCGCCCGCGTCGATCTCGGCACCAATTCGGTCGACGCCTCGCCGCTGGTGCTGAAACTGCAAGGCGGCCGTGCGCCGTTCCGCTGGCTCGCCAACGGCAAGCCGCTGGTGGGCATCGACCGTCGCCGCACCGCGACCTGGCAGCCCGACGGCGCCGGCTATTCGACGCTGACCGTCATCGACGCCGCGGGACGCGCGGCGAGCGTGAAGGTGTTTGTCGAATAGACGGCTGCAAGCGATTCGTGGAATTGGCTTTCCACAGGCTCAGCGGATAGCGGGATACTTCACCCATGCCTGTTCCGAGGCACCCCCCTCTGGCCTGCCGGCGATCTCCCCCGCAAGGAGGGCGATCGGATGTCCTTGCCGCTTTCGCCAGTTATCAATGGTGGGGCAGGACGCCAAAGCTGACAATCTCCCCCCTTGCGGGGGAGATGCCTGGCAAGGCAGAGGGGGGTGCCTCGCGCGATCCTTTCCTGTCGGCAGCCTCAGCACTGGCAGCAACAATCCTTGTCACGGCAATCACCCTCCCTGCTCTCGCTGACCCACTCCCCGCCGGCTTTGTCCGGCTCGCCGATGTCGACCCCTCGATCCGCCAGGACATCCGCTACGCCGGATCGGATAATTTTCTGCACCGCAAGGTGAACGGCTATGGCGCCCCGGTCTGCATCCTCACCGAGGATGCGGCGAAGGCACTCTCCGCTGTCCAGAAAGCGATCGCGGCCAAACGCCTGACCCTGGTGGTGTTCGATTGCTACCGCCCTGCCCGCGCCGTCGCCGACATGGGCGAATGGACAAAACAGGGCGGGCCGCCCGATCCGCAATGGTATCCGGAGGTCAGGCGCAGCGACCTGATCGCCAAGGGCTATGTCGGAGAGTTGTCGACTCATTCACGTGGCTCGACCGTCGACGTCGCCGTCGCCCGGATGGACCGCAGGTCCAGCCCAAACCCGGCCTGCGGCACCGGGGATGCCGACACGCTCGATTTCGGTACCGGTTTCGACTGCTTTGATTCAATGAGCGAAACCGCATACCGCGGCCCTGCCAGTGAAGCGGCGGCAAATCGCAAGATGCTTGTCGAAGCCATGCGCGCCGGCGGCTTCAAGAACTATGCAAGGGAATGGTGGCACTTCACGCTGAAAAGCGAACCGTTCGCCAAACAGCGTTTCGACTTTCCCATCACCGCCGATTGAGGCACCGGATCAAATTCCACACCTTGCCTCGGCACTACCCATTGCTAGATAGGCTGAGTGGCAGGGCCATGGATTCTTCCTTTGGCCGCAAGAGGAAAATATTTCTCCAAAGGACGAAATGGCGCCGAACATTTTCTCAAGAGGGGCAAAAAAGGCAACATTGAATGCATCTAATTTCTACCAATTCGGTAGATTTGGCGCGGGTTCAACGGAGGCAGAAATGACCAAACCTCATTTCAGGAAACTGCTCGGCGCACTGGTCGCCACATCTGTCCAGTTCGGCACGCTCGGTTTCGCGTTTGCCGATACCACCATTCTCAACGTCTCCTACGATCCGACACGCGAGCTCTACAAGGCCTATGACGAAGCTTTCGTCGCCCATTGGAAGGCCGAGACCGGAGAGACGGTCACCGTCCAGCAGTCGCATGGCGGATCGGGCGCCCAGGCCCGCGCCGTGATCGACGGCCTCGACGCCGACGTGGTGACGCTGGCACTCGAAGGCGACATCAATGCCATCGTCTCGAAGTCGAAGAAGATCAATCCGGACTGGCGCACCAAATTCGAAAACAATTCGGCGCCCTACACCTCGACCATCATCTTCCTCGTGCGCAAGGGCAATCCCAAGGGCATTCACGACTGGAGCGACCTCGTCAAGGACGGTGTCCAGGTGATCACGCCCAATCCCAAGACGTCCGGCGGCGCGCGCTGGAACTATCTCGCCGCATGGGCCTACGCCAACGCCAATGACGGCGGCGACGAGACCAAGACCAAGGAGTTCGTCGGCAAGCTCTACGCCAATGCCCCGGTGCTCGACACCGGCGCGCGCGGCTCGACCGTGACCTTCGCGCAAAAGGGTCTCGGCGATGTGCTTATCGCTTGGGAAAACGAGGCCTATCTGGCGCTCGACGAGTTCGGCGCCGACAATTTCGACATCGTCTACCCGCCGACCTCCATCCTGGCAGAACCGCCGGTGGCGGTGGTCGACGCCAATGTCGATGCCAAGGGCACGCGCAAGATCGCCGAAGCCTATCTGAGCTGGCTCTATTCCAAGGAAGCGCAGACGATCATCGCCAAGAACCATTATCGTCCTGCCAAGCCCGATCTGGTGCCGGCCGAGGACCTCGCCAAGCTGCCGCCGATCAAACTTGTAACCATCGACGATCCACAGTTTGGTGGCTGGAAAAAAGCACAGCCTTATCATTTCGGCGATGGTGGTATATTCGACCAGATCTACAAGCCCCAGTAAGCAGTCGATATTCAGGACGACATGACCACAGCACCCGCCCAAGCGGGGTGGCGATTCAGGCAGCCGAGCGTCATTCCGGGTTTCGGATTGACGCTCGGCTTCTCGCTTGCCTACCTCACCCTCATCATTCTCATCCCGCTATCCGGGCTGCTCTGGCGCTCGGCCGCCCTTGGCTGGCCTGAATTCTGGGCGATCGCCACCGATCGCCGCACCATCAATGCGCTGAGAATCAGCTTCGGCACTGCCTTCGTCGCGGCTGCTGTCAACGTCGTCTTCGGCACGCTGGTCGCATGGGTGCTGGTGCGTTACCGCTTCCCCGGCCGCCGCATCGTCGATGCCATGGTCGATCTGCCCTTCGCCTTGCCGACGGCTGTGGCCGGCATCGCGCTGACCACGCTCTACGCGCCGAACGGCTGGATCGGCAAATTGCTGATGCCGCTCGGCATCAAGGTCGCCTATACCCCGCTGGGTATCGTCATCGCGCTGATCTTCATCGGCCTGCCCTTCGTCGTGCGCACCGTGCAGCCGATCATGGAGGAGATCGACAAGGAAGTGGAGGAAGCCGCGGCCACCCTTGGCGCCAATCGTTTCCAGATCATCACCCGCATCCTGTTTCCGGGCCTGGCGCCGGCCATCGTCACCGGCTTCGCGCTCGCCTTCGCGCGCGGCGTCGGCGAATACGGCTCGGTCATCTTCATCGCCGGCAACTTGCCCTACAAATCAGAGATCGCGCCGCTGCTGATCGTCATCCGGCTGGAGGAATACAATTACCCGGCGGCAACCGCGATTGCGGCGATCATGCTCGCTCTGTCATTCATCATGCTTTTGGTCGTCAATCTCGCACAGTCGTGGAGCCGCAAGCGCTATGGCTGATCCGGAGATCAAATCCTACGAACCGCACCATGAAAGCCAATCGGCGGCGGTCACGGAAAGCCGCCCGGCGCGACTGGCCCTGATGGCCGTCGCCTTTGCCTTCCTCGGCATTTTCCTGCTCTTGCCGCTGATCATCGTCTTCAACGAAGCCTTCGCCAAGGGCATCGGTGCCTACACCGAAGCGCTCGGCAATCCCGACACACGCTCGGCGATCCGGCTGACGCTGCTGGTCGCCGCGATCTCGGTACCGCTCAACATTGTGTTCGGCATCTCCGCCGCCTGGGCGATCGCCAAGTTCGAGTTCAAGGGCAAGGCCTTCCTGACCACGCTGATCGACCTTCCCTTCTCGGTCTCCCCGGTCATATCGGGCCTCGTCTATGTGCTTCTGTTCGGCGCCCAGGGGCTGCTCGGCACCTGGCTGAAAGCGCATGGCATCGTCATCCTGTTTGCCGTGCCGGGCATCGTGCTGGCCACAATCTTCGTCACCTTCCCCTTCGTCGCCCGCGAGTTGATCCCGCTGATGCAGGAGCAAGGCAATGGCGACGAGGAGGCAGCGCTTTCGCTTGGCGCCAATGGTTGGCAGACCTTCTGGTACGTGACCTTGCCCAACGTCAAATGGGGGCTGCTCTACGGCGTGCTCCTGTGCAATGCGCGCGCCATGGGCGAGTTCGGCGCAGTCTCGGTGGTGTCGGGCCATATACGCGGCCTGACCAACACCATGCCGCTGCATGTCGAAATCCTCTATAACGAGTACAACGCCGTCGGCGCCTTCGCCGTCGCTTCATTGCTTGCGGGCCTGGCGCTCGTCACGCTGGTCTTGAAAACACTTCTCGAGATGCGCTACGGCGCCGAGATCGCCGCGACGCGCGGACACTGACAGAGGGATTTGCATGGAAGTTCGCGTTGCCAACGTGCGCAAGGAGTTTGACCGGTTTCCGGCCCTCCACGACGTGTCGCTCGACATCAAGTCGGGCGAACTGATCGCGTTGCTGGGGCCGTCCGGCTCCGGCAAGACGACGCTGCTCAGGCTGATCGCCGGACTGGAGCGGCCGACGCGGGGAAATATCTTCTTCGGCGACGAGGACGCCTCGCACAAGTCGATCCAGGATCGCAATGTCGGCTTTGTCTTCCAGCACTATGCGCTGTTCCGGCATATGACGGTGGCGGACAATATCGGCTTCGGCCTGAAGGTCCGGCACGGGCCGTCGCGCCCGCCGGCGCAGGAGATCCGCCGCCGCGCCTCCGAGCTTCTGGACCTTGTCCAGCTGTCGGGGCTGGAAAAGCGCTATCCGGCGCAGCTTTCCGGCGGCCAGCGGCAGCGCGTGGCGCTGGCGCGCGCCATGGCCATCGAACCCAAGGTGCTGCTGCTCGATGAACCGTTCGGCGCGCTTGACGCGCAGGTGCGCCGGGAATTGCGCCGCTGGCTGCGCGAAATCCATGACGCCACCGGCCACACCACCGTCTTCGTCACCCACGACCAGGAAGAGGCGCTGGAGCTTGCCGACCGCGTCGTGGTGATGAGCCAGGGCCGCATCGAGCAGGTCGGCACCGCCGACGATATCTACGACACGCCGAACTCGCCCTTCGTCTACGGCTTCATCGGTGAATCGAGCTCGCTTCCCGTCAAGGTCGAGAATGGCGAGATCTGGCTCGCCGATCGTCCGATCGGGATTGCCGCGCCCAACGAGCCCTCGGGCGATGCGACGCTCTATTTCCGCCCGCACGATGTCGAACTGCTGGACGGCTGCAGCGGCTGTATCGCCGGCACGGTCGCCGCCAGCCGCCGCGTCGCCGGCACGCGCCGGGTCGAGCTAGAGATCGGTGGTGAGCGCCAGCGGGTCGAAATCGAACTGCCGGTCGATCACCCCGCGGCCCAGAAAAGCCGGGTGGCGTTCCGCCCGGGGCGCTGGAAGCTGTTTCCGGCGGCTTGAACCTCGGTCGAGCGCTATGCCAGCCAGTTTTCGACCTTCAGATTCCTGATCCGGGTGAACTCGCCCGTGTTGGCGGTCACCAGCGTGGCGCCCAATGCACAGGCATGAGCGGCGATAAAAAGATCGTTGTGGCCAATGGTCTGGCCGGCGGCTTCAAGCTCGGCGCGAAGTCCGCCATACTCGGCATCCACCGGCACATCGAGCGGCAAGACAGGAATCTCGGCCAGCAAGTCTTCAACCTTCTTGAGCAGCTTGGCCGATCCCTTCCTGGCGCAGCCATATCGCAATTCCGAGGCGACCACGATGCTGGTGCAAACCGCGTCATCTCCCTCGCGCGACATTGCCCTCGCGGCCTTGCCAGCCGGGTTTCGGATCATGTCGCTGATAATGTTCGTATCCAGCATGAACCGCATCTAGAAAATGTCCTCGGATTTGACTGGCGTGTCGTCGATCTCGGGGAGGTCGTCTTCAGGATCGAGCGGCGGCTCTTTCGCCCATTGGGCGAGCAGCGCGGTAAGGCCATGTTTGCGAACCGGCTCGATGACAAGACGATCGCCTTCCCGGCTGATCAGGACTTTTTCGCCGGGAAGCTCGAACTCGACAGGAATGCGCACCGCCTGGCTTCGGTTGTTGCGAAACAGCTTCGCCTCCTTGGGCGGCGTTGTTGAATGACGGTTCTGGGGCATGTTGCAGCTCTTTTGTATATGCCATTTGTATATGCCAAACGACACCACGATGCAAGGTCCGGGAAAGCTCGGTCGGCTCTCTTCACGCTCCGAGCGACACGGCTATCCTTTCATCACGCCTTTCAGCGACAGCACCAAGGTCATCGGGTTTTTGGGCGAAGCCGCAAAGCCATAGTGTTCGTAAAAGGCTTTCGCTTCGTCCGATATGGCATGAACGAAAATGCCGCGAATCCCGAGGATCGTCGCGGCGTGAGCGGCGCGCCGAACGGCGTCTTGCAGCAGCGCGGCACCCAGCCCCTTGCCTTGCCAGCCCGCGTCGACGGCAAGACGCCCGAGCACGACCATCGGAATGGGATCAGGCATGTTGCGACGAATGGCGCCGGGTGCCTGCGCCAGATCAAGCCCGCCCGAAGAGAGGCAGTAATAACCGACAACCCGCGCGTCTTCCGCCACCACATAGGTACGCGACGCGCCGCTGACCTGGTTGGCTCGCGCCCTCAGGCGAAGCCATTGGTCGAGACTTTCCGTCCCGCTTTGAAAAAGGTCGAGATCGTGGTTTTCGGCCAGAGGCGCGGGCGCCGATAGTATCATCCCTGCCACGGCCTGGGCACGTTCATAAGGCGTGCAAAACCTTCACCGCTTGGCGTCTCATCGAGGATGTCGAGATAGTGCCGATAGCTCTCGGGATCCACCTTGATCAGTGCCTGGTCGAGCAGCGTGTCCTCGGCCGCACGATATGCAGCATCGATCATAAAGTCGGAACGGGTCTTCCCGCGTATTTTCGCAGCACGGTCGATCAATATGCGCACATCCTCTCGGATGCGCAGATTGACAGGCTTGGCGTGGGTCTCGGGTGTGGCCTTTGTCATGGCAGCGCTCCTTGTCGCTCCCGTAGCACACCTGCATACACAATGTGTATCTTTTTTCGGAACAGTCAAACGAATTGGAACGATCGGCGTCCACCGAGGCGAAGTCGCACTTGAAAGAAAAAACTACGAACCTTCTATTCCGGGGATAGGTTTTCTAGAAGCGATGCATTGATCCTCGGACCCATGCCTCGTCGCACACCACGCACCCCGGCTATGGTCCGATCATAACGCATTGCATCGGAGCCTGTTTTCATGAAACGATTTTTCCTCGGGCTTGCCACCGTCGCCGGCCTGTTCCTTGCATCCTCCCAAGCCTGGTCGGCCGACAAACTGCTCAACGCATCCTATGATGTAGGCCGCGAACTGTTCGTGCAGGTCAACAAGGCTTTCATCGCCCAGCATCCGGGCGTCACCGTCGACCAGTCGCATGCCGGCACTTCGGCGCAGGCACGCGCCATCGCCGAGGGCCTTGGCGCCGACGTTGTTACCTTCAACCAGGTCATCGACATCGACTTCCTGGTCAAGAAGGGCCTCGTCTCGGCCGACTGGCAGAAGGATTTCCCTGACAATGCCTCGCCCTTCTATTCTCTGCCTTCGTTCCTTGTCCGCGCGGGCAACCCCAAGCACATCAAGGACTGGAACGATCTCGTGCGCGACGACGTGCAGGTGATCTTCCCAAACCCGAAAACATCCGGCAATGCGCGCTACACCTATCTGGCGGCCACCGCCTACGCCAAGGAAGCCTTCAAGGGCGATGACGCCAAGGTGAAAGAGTTCATCACCAAGCTGTTCAACAACGTGCCGATCTTCGACACCGGCGGCCGCGCCGCGACCACCACCTTCGTGCAGCGCGAGATCGGTGATGTGCTGATCACCTTCGAGTCGGAGACGCGCGGCATCCGCAAGGAGTATGGCGACGACAAGTTCGAGCAGGTTACGCCTTCGGTCAGCCTGCTGGCCGAATTCCCGGTCGCCATCGTCGACAAGGTTGCCGACGATCACGGCACGCGCGATCTGGCCAAGACCTATCTCGACTTCCTCTACACACCGGAGGGCCAGGACATCGCCGCCCGCAACGGCCTCAGAGCCCGCGACGCCGCTGTGGCGGCGAAATACAAGGCCGATTTCCCCGATGTCCGGCTGCTGACGGTGGAAGACGTTTTCGGCGGCTGGGACAAGGTGCAGAAAGAGCATTTCGCCGCCGGCGGCCTGCTCGACCAGACCTACGGCAGCCGCTGAGGCAGCGATACCTGCACAGCAGACGAAAAAGCCGGCGCGCTGCCGGCTTTTTTCGTTTTTGAACGCCGATAACCTGGTTATCAGCGGAATATCCGCGTTCTCAGTGCAAAACGTTACAAAGAATCAACGCGTTTATGCCTAACGTGCAATTTGGTGGCTGTTTCGCGAAACATCATCGCGCGGCGAAGACGTCATTATTTGCACACAAACAGTCGCCAGATGCGAGTGGTTGGGGCTTTTATGGGTTGATCTGGGCATGCTGACAAAAAAAGGCAAATACGGCCTCAAGGCCCTCGTGCATCTGTCTGGCCTGCCGGCCGGCCAATTGGCCTTCGTCAATGACATCGCTGTGGCCAACAACATCCCGAAGAAATTCCTCGATGCCATTCTGGGCGAGTTGCGCAATGCCGGCTTCGTCCAGAGCCGCAAAGGCAAGGAAGGCGGCTACCGCCTTGCCCGGCCGGCCTCCGAAATCAAGATCGGCCATGTCGTGCGCGTGCTTGACGGGCCGCTGGCGCCGATCCCTTGCGCCAGCCGCACGCAGTATCAACGCTGCGAGGATTGCGACGAGGCGACCTGCCAGGTCCGCCACATGATGCTGGAGGTGCGGCAGGCAATCGCCGAAGTGCTGGATAATCGCAGCCTCGCCGCCATGCGCGATGCCGACAATGACGATTTCCCGGTCGAGCTGACGTCGCAGATCTAAACCACCGACTTCAAGCCGGTCGCGTTCAGATAGAGATTCCTGCATTGAAGGAGAGGTTCTCCGAATCTCGGGTTGCGAAGCTCGAAATCACGGAGAACCTCATGCAGTTTTGGCCTATCCGTTCACATTAGACGCAGCCTCGAATACAGCGCGTGCGGACGTCGTACCCGCTACGTGCTCCGTACCCGCCACACCGAGGTCCATCCATCCCGCATTCACGGCCTCGAACATTTCTTCGGCAGGTCCGGAGTGACCCTTCGGGATGCCGAATTGCTCGAACGCTTCCGCCCACCCCGCACGCGGAATTGCAAAGGCCTTCACGGCGAGATTCAGGACTTCACCCAACTGCTCGGCGACTTCATCCGCGGTGACCATCGAACCGATCTCGACGATGCGTTGCCCTGACCACGTCGACCCGGTCAAAAGGGTTGCGACCTGTGCGCCGATGTCGTTCGTCGCAACCATGGTCGATTTCCGGTTTGTCGGATTGTAGTAGACCGGTAGCATTCCGCCCTGCGCGACCTGCAAGCCGTAGAGGAAATTTTCGAAGAATCCCCCCGCGCGCACAAATGCGGTTGGCGATGTCAGGCCGCGAAACCCTTGCTCCAGAAGCGACAAGGCCGCGATCACCCCGTGCCCGCTTGTTCTGTTCGCACCCATCGACGAAAGCGCGACCACTCGCGGCGGCGCTGCCTTGGTCAGAGCCTCGACATAGCTAGCAATCACGCTCCTCGCTTCTTTGTAATCGGGCGACGGCGCCCAGACAGGGGGCAACATGACGAATGCGCCTTCGACGCCTTTGAGGGCTCGCTCGATGGCTGCCGAATCATTCCAATCGCCGTCTACCAGTTCCACGCCCTGGTTCGCCCAATTGGCCGCCTTGTCGCGATTGCGGACGAGCGCGCGTACCTCCTTGCCGTGCGCCAGCAGATGCTCTGCCGTTGCGCCGCCAACTTTTCCCGTGATTCCCATTACTAGGAACATGTGTTTCTCCTGATGTCGCGGGACAGAGCTGCCCCTGTTGGTTCAATGGATGAGCGGCAGAATGGCCCGGATACGGGGATCGCGGAGATAGAGGCCGCCCCAGGTCATCGCGCCCAGAAACAGGGAGATGATTTCCGGCGGCGACCCCAACTCACCGATGCGAAGATGGGCGCAGATGGCACCTCCCAAAAAGCCCGTCACTAGGATCGCGCCGAGGACGGCGGTGACCGGGATGGCGTAGAGGATGGCGCAGGCGAGGATGATCGGACCCACGACACGGGTCAGGTCCATCGCAAACCCGGTTTCCTGCAACATGCTGGCGATCTGTGCCGGCGCGAAAAGCTGAACAGTGCCATCTGCCGTCAGGGCGATGACGACAAACGCGCTCATGATCCGGCCGGCCCACAGGGCGCGATGCAAGGTCATAATTTCCGGTGTCTGATGCAGGTTCACAGTTTCGGACACTTGTCATTCTCCGATGGGGAGATCCCATATTCGAAGCTTACTGTGCCTCTCAAATGTGATAAATGCCGAGAAAATGAACCAACTGTTCTCTTTTTGGGGAACAATCCGAGGCACGAAAATGCAGAATCTCGAACCCATCCTCATTTTCACAACGGTCGCGGAAATGGGGAGCTTCACCCGCGCGGCCGATAGCCTGGGCATCCAAAAGGGGAGAGCCTCAACGGCGGTCCGCAAGCTGGAAGAAGATGTGGGTGTCAGGCTTCTGCACCGGACGACGCGCAGCGTGCGGTTGACGGAGGACGGACGCGCATTTCATGCCCGCGCCCGCGATCTGCTTGCTGAAGTCGATGATCTGCACTCGATGTTCGCAGGCGACCGCGTGGCACTTCGCGGCCGTTTGCGGGTCGACCTTCCGACCGAAGTGGCGCGCACAACGATCGTACCGGCTTTGCCGGATTTCATGGCGGCTCACCCCGAGTTGGAGCTGGAGGTGTCGAGTACGGATCGGCAAGTCGATCTGGTTCAAGAGGGGTTCGATTGTGTATTGCGGCTTGGACCCATTCGCGACGAGACCCTGATTGCCCGCCCGTTGGGCCTGTTGCGCATGGCCAACGCAGCCAGTCCCGCCTATCTGGCGCGCCATGGCGTGCCTCGATCGCTGGAAGATCTCCAGCGTCAGGAACATAGGGCAATTCATTTTTCGACGCTGCTGGGCGCGCGACCCTATGGATGGGAATATCCGGACGGCGACAGCTACGCGACGCTTCAGTTGCCAGGTGCGCTACACGTCAACAGCGCACAGACCTACGAAGCAGCGGCCCTCGCCGGCCTCGGCCTGATCCAGGCGCCACTCTTGGGCATTGGCCGATACTTGGAGAGTGGAGCGCTTGTCGAGATCCTACCCGATTTTCGTCGCCGGCCGCTCGCCGTGTCCCTCGTCGTCGCACATCGGAGCAATCTATCGCGCCGGGTCCGCGCGTTCATGAAATGGATCGAAGATGTGCTGACGCCATATATGGAATAGCGATACGACTATCTTCGTCCGGCCCTCGAAATCAACACTTCGTAAGCGGCGCGCTTGTCTCAAGTCTAGGGCAAGCGAAATCTGCAGAAGTCTTGAGCGCGGACATGACCTTGCACGGCCCAAGCCGACGCAGTAAAGCGGGGTTCGAAGAACGGGCTGGACCGATGAGGCTGTGGTGGTTAGAAAAATCCCGCAAGGCCGCCCGCAAGCTGCCATCGGCAGCCAGTTTCCGCACTGAAATCATCGCAGACGTCTTCGTCCCGGAACGGGCGGAGGATGTACGCTTCTTCAGCCGCAAGCTGGTTCGCCCTGGCCGGCTTCGCCGCTTTTCCAACAAGGATCTTCGCGAAGGCCTGCTGTCTATCTTCTATCTCGTGGTGGCGGCGGCACTGCCGGTGCGATGGTGGGCGCCGATCTGCGGCCGCGTATCGAGGTTTCGCCTCAAGCGCCATATGCGCAAGGAATTCCCGGCCTACGCTGCCGCCACGCTCGCGGTGCTGGGCGATGGTATCGATGCACGCAAGCTGTTCGAGGGATTGCTGGCAGCGCGCCACCGCCGCCGCTTGCAGCTCGCCGCTCATCTGGTGGCCGGCCGCTGGTCGCCGACGATCCGGCTGGAAGGGCTGGCGGGGCTGCGGTCGGCCTTGCAGCGCGGCCACGGCGCCATCCTCTGGTGCGATCAGTTCACCGCCCAGACCATCATCGGCAAGCGCGCGCTGTACGAGGCCGGTATCGAAGCGCATCAGGTGAGCGTCAACACCCACGGTATTTCCGAATCGGCGTTCGGCTTGCGTTTCCTCAATCCGCCGCTGATCGATGTCGAGAACCGGTTCCTGAAAAGCCGGGTCGCCTTTGATCGTGACGACGCCTATCAGGTCACCATCCGCATCCAGAAGATCCTGAAGCAGAATGGCGTGGTGACGATGACCAACACCGTCCATGCCGGCACGACCTTCACCGAGGCAGCCATGGGCGAAAGCGGCTGGACGCATCTCGCCTCGGCGCCGGCGAATTTTGCCGCCAGGGGCAGGACAGCCCTGTTTGCCATGTCGACCTTCGAAGTGGTTCCCTTCATCGAATACCGGGCCGTGCTCAGCCCCGAGCTGACGCCGGAGGCATCTGTCAGCCCGGCAACGGACATGGCCAGGGATGGCGCCAAGAACATGACTGTGCAGGCGCACTACATCCTGCTCAAGCGCGACCGCCTGCTGGAAGCGCTGAAGCTCTACCCCGAGCAGATGCTGACGTGGTCCCGCCGGCAGCGGCTGACCGAGGTCTCGGACAGCATCGGCATCGGAATGGATGAAGGCTCATGACCGGCGTATCAGGCGGACCGCGGCGGCGACGAGCTCACCGACCGGGTGTGTGGCATTGAGTTTCGAGGCGCGCTCATCCGCAGCCGGCGGCTCGAGGATGGCGAACTGGCTGTCGACCAGGCTCGCCGGCATGAAGTGGCCCTTGCGGCTGCCGACGCGCTGCCTGGCCGTACCAGGGTCGATCTCCAGATAGAGGAAGACGATTTCCGGGCAGAAGCCGCTCAGCCGGTCGCGGTAGCTGCGCTTCAGCGCCGAGCAGGCGGCGACCACGCCGTTGCCCTGCCCCACCGACGCGGCGATGCGCTCGCCGATCGCGTTGAGCCAGCCTTCGCGCAGCTGATCGGTAAGCGGCTCGCCGCTTGCCATGCGTGCGACGTTTTCCGGAGGATGCAGCCTGTCGCCCTCGATAAAGGTAACGCCCAGAGCGGCGGCAAGCCCAACGCCCACCGCCGACTTGCCGCAGCCGGCGACGCCCATAACCACGATGGCCGGCACCGAGCCGGGGGCGCTCGTCGGCGCCTGTGCTGCCGCTTCGTCCACTGTCAGCGGCTTGCCGGCGCGCGGCCGTAGAGCAGCAGCATGGCGACGATGACGACACCGTAGATGATCTGCCGCCCCGCCTCCGGCATCTGCATGACCGACAAGATGGATTGCAGCAACGTGATGAGGATGACACCGGCGACAGTGCCGAGATAGGAGCCGCGCCCACCCAGGATCGAGGTGCCGCCAAGCACCACCGCGGCGATCGACGGCAGCAGATAAGCGTCGCCCATCGACTGCGCCGCCTTGGAGGCATAGCCGGCCAGAAGCACGCCGCCGAAAGCCGAGAGCCCACCGGAGACGGCGAAGGCGATCATCACCACGCGCCTTGTGTCGATGCCGGAGAGATAGGCCGCGCGCTCGCGGTTGCCGATGCCGTAGACGGTGCGGCCGAAGCCGGTCCGCGTCAGCACGAACACCATCGCGGCCCCGATCAGCGCCCAGATGATGACGGCGTTGGGCACGCCCGGAATGGCGAAGCCGGTCGCCAGGTAGCGCATCGCGCCCGTCGCCGAATCCTGCGGCGAGAAGCCGCCGGTGTAGACCACCATCAGCCCCTGCGCGACAGCGTTGGTGGCCAATGTGATGATCATCGAGGGGATGCGCAGATAGGCGACGCCGATGCCGTTGACGACGCCGATCAGCATGCCGCAGATGATGCCGAACGGGATGGCCAACGCCACGCCGACCGGGCCGTACGCCGCCGCGGCGCAGGCCATCATGGCGCCCGCCGCCACCGCCCACGGCACCGACAGGTCGATCTGGCCGAGCAGGATGACCAGCATCATGCCTGTCGCGATGACGCCGAGGAATGAAGCCACCTTGAGCTGCTGCAGGAGATATTCAGGCGACAGGAAGCTTCTGGAATAGAGGCTGCCGAAGAACAGCAAAAGCACGATGCAGGCAAAGGCCGTCAGCACCGCCGGATCGGCGCGGCGGATGAATCTTGGCATGCGGCCGGCAATGCCGCCAAGCGTCGTTTCGCTCACAGGAACCACTCCAGCCGGTTGCGGACCCGAAACAGGGCGAAGGCGCCGAGGCTGACGGCGACCAGCAGGATAACGCCCTGGAACAGCGGCTGCCAGAGCGGATCGAAATCGAAGACGAACAACAGGTCGCCGATCGTGCGGAAAGCCAGTGCGCCGAAGATGGCGCCGATGGCGCTGCCCTTGCCGCCGAACAGCGAGACGCCGCCGAGCACCACGGCGGCGATCGAAAACAGCGTGTAGGAGTTGCCGCTGGCATAGGCCGCCTCACCCGTATAGGTGAAGAAGGTCAGGAACAGTCCGCCGATCGCCGCCAGCAGGCCGGCCAGCGTGTAGGCGGCGAACTTGCCGCGCCGGATCGGCACACCCGACATGTAGGCCGCCGTCTCCGATGAGCCTGCCGCGTAGGCGGCGCGGCCAAGCACCGAGCGGCTGAACGGCACCCAGATCACCAGCACGATGGCCAGCAGCACGACGAGACTTGCCGGCACCACGCCGAACACACGGCCGGTCAGCGCATCGGCCAGGTCCTCATTGACCGAGCCGCCCGGAAATGGCCGCAGCAACAGGCCGATGCCGTAATAGACGGCGCCTGTGGCAATGGTGGCGACAATCGGCTGCAGCCGGCCATAGATGACGATGGCGCCGTTGATGGCGCCGCACAGCAGTCCCACCGCCAGCACGGCGATGACGCCGAGCGTCGTCTGCATCGGCGTTCCCACCACCAGCCACGAAGCCAGGCAGTTGGTGAGGAGAAAAATCATGCCGACGGACAGGTCGATGCCGGCGGTGATCACCACCAGCGTCTGCGCCATGGCGACGAAGGCGAGCAGCACGCCCTTGTTGGCCGCCGTCTGCACCACATTGGCGGTGAAGCCGGCCGGATGGTTCGAGGTGTAGATGGCGAACATGACGATGAAGATGCCGAACGCCAGCAGCGTTCCGCGCTGCTCGGCCAGCCAGTAACGCCAATCCTTCATGCGCCCACTCCCAGGCCCACCGGGCTGTCCTCGCCATGGATGTTGAGCGCGCTTGATATCAGCGCCCGCTCGGTGATCTCGGCGCCGACCAGCTCGCGCTTGACCGCTCCGTCGTAGAGCACCAGCACACGGTCGCAGCAGCCGATCAGCTCGTCATAGTCGGTCGAGTAGAACAGGATCGCAGCACCCGCGTCGGCCAGTTTGCGCATCAGCTGGTACAGCTCCTGCTTGGTGCCGACGTCGATGCCGCGCGTCGGATCGTTGAGCAGGATGATGCGCGGCTGGCGCATCAGCCATTTGGCGATGACCACCTTCTGCTGGTTGCCGCCCGAAAGCGCGCCGACCGGAATGTCGAGGCCCGCCGTCTTGATCGCCAAAAGGCCGACCATGTCGTCGATCAGCCGCTGCTCGGCGGCACGGTCGATGATGCCGGCTTTCGACAGCCGGTCGAGCGCGGCGAAGGACAGGTTCTCGCGCACCGTCATCGGCAGCATCAGCCCTTCGGTCTTGCGGTCCTCGGGAATGAGCGCCATGCCGATGCCGTCGTCGCGCGCAACGGATGGACTGGTGATCGACACAGGCTTGCCGTCGATCAGGATCTGGCCGCTGAGGCCGCGCAGCACGCCGAAGAAGGCGAGCAGCAATTCGCGCTGGCCCTGGCCGTCGAGGCCGCCAAGGCCGACCACCTCACCTGCCCTGACGGTCAGCGAGATGTCGTGCAGCCGGTCGGCCCATGAGAGCTTGCGGGCCTCGAGCCTAGGGGCGGCGGCGGCAGGCACGGCCGTCGGCTTGGGCGGAAAGATATGGCTGTATTCGCGGCCGATCATCAGTTCGACCACCTCATTGTCACTCTTCGAGCCGGCTGGATAGCTGGCGACATTGCGGCCGTTGCGGAACACCGTGCACTGGTCCGCCAGTTCGGCGATCTCGTTCATGCGGTGCGAGATGTAAAGCAGCGCCAGCCCTTCCGCGCGCAGCCGCTTCAGCACCGCGAAGATCTTCGAGACATCCGCGGCAGTCAGCGCGGAGGTCGCCTCGTCGAGGATGAGGATGCGCGGCTTGCGTGCCAATGCCTTGGCGATCTCGACCATCTGCCGGCGCGACAATGGCAGGTCCTTGACCAGCGCCAGCGGGTGGATGTCGGCGGCGCCGGCACGAGCAAGTGCTTCTTCGGCGATGCGGCGTTGCGCCTTGCGGTCGATCATGCCGAAGCGTTTGGGCGGGTCGGAAATGACGATGTTGTCGGCAACGCTTAGCTCGGGGACCAGCGACAGTTCCTGGAAGATGCAGACGATGCCGGCCTTGTTGGCGGCACCCGGAGAAGCGAAGGTCGCCTCGCGCCCGTCCAGCGTCATGCGGCCCTCATCGGGCGCCACGACACCTGCCATGACCTTGATCAGCGTCGACTTGCCGGCGCCGTTTTCGCCGAGAATGGCGTGGATGCTGCCGGCTTCGACAACAAGCTCGGCCTTTTCCAGCGCGCGTACACCGCCATAGCGCTTGGATATGCCTTCCATACGAAAGAGCGGAGCCGCACCGTCCATCGGCCCTCCCAGGGCGATTGTGGAATTGAGACAAACGCCGCGGCTCAAGCCGCGGCGCCAGGTGACAGCCAGCGATGATTTACTGGTTTTCCTTGGTCTGACCCATGATTTCCTGGGCGCTGAAATTAATGCCGCAGGTCGGGAAGGAATTGCCGACGAAGAAATTGTCGGATTCCTTGGGGAAGTAATCCGTGCCTTCCTTCATGTTCGGGTCTTCGGCGATCGCCAGCGGCAGCTTCACCTCTTGTGGCACGACTTCGCCTTCGAGTGCGGCGATCGCTGTCTTGATGGCGACAGCGACCTGAGCCGGGCCCGAGCCCGCGGACGAGCACTTCAGCCCGTCGGCTGAATGCGCGGCGCAGAACTTGCGGAAGCCGTTCTCGGTCTCGCCGCCAAACGGCACGAACGGATGCCTGGCGTCGATCATCGCCTGCACGATGCCGGTGTCGCCGCCCTGCCCGGTGATGCCGTCGAACGGACCGTTGGTGGCGATCGCATCCGCAGTCACCTTCTGCGCCACACCGTCATCCCATTTGCCGGCGACTTCGGTCACGTCCCACTTCTTGCCGGACGCATCGAAGACCTCGTGGATGCCGTTGTGACGATCCGTGTCGACGGAGGTGCCGGCGACGCCGCGCACTTCCAGGATCTTGCCGCCGTTCGGTATCTTGCCGACCAGCCACTTGGCCCACAATTCGCCAAGACCCTTCTGATCGACATTGACGTTGATGGCGTCCTTGGTGTCGAGAATGTTGTCGAAGGCGACCAGCACGATGCCCGCTTCCTTGGCACGCTTGATGACCGGACCGAAGGCCGTCGGGTTCTGGGCGTCGGTGACGATGGCGTCATAGCCGGAATCGATGAAATTATTGATCGCCGAGATCTGTGCCGGCACGTCCTCGCCCGTCGAGACGACCTTGAATTCCTTGATCTTGGCTTTGACTTCAGGTTGCGCGGCGTAGGCCTTGGCCGTCTGCACCATCTGGATGCGCCAGGTGTTGGCGATATAGCCATTGGCGAAGGCGATGCGGAACGGCCCGTCCTTCTTGGGATATTTGAAGAATTTGGTCTCTGCGCTCCACGGCGCGAAACAGTCCGCCTGAGCGGCGGGACCCGACACGATTTCGGGTCCGGCGGCCATGGCGGCCGAATTGAGCATGACGAATGCAGTGGCGGCAACGACGCCACCAACAAGTGACTTGATCATCGATAATCCTCCCGATTGCAGTTCTGATTGTTCGTTTCGCAATGCGAATTTTCGCGCGATGGACCGGCACCTCCCGCCTCGCCATGCGCTTCCTCGGCCGCCCGTGATGGCCGACCCGGTACCTCCCTTGTCGCCGCCAGCGGGGCGAAAACTATCATATTATCCATAATAAACAAGTATTAGTTGTCGCTTATGTATAATAAACAGGTGCGACCTGTCGTTCATGCACCTGCCTGTAGGAGATGGTAGCGCTACCAAATTGGCGTGTAAACCGGCATTCGCACAGTCGCTTCTGTGCGTTTCAACGCGCCGTGCTCTCGCGGCGCTTGAGCTCGAAACCGAGGTCTACGATCCGTTGCTCCGGTCTTTTGCCGGCGATCGCAGCAAGCGCCATGGCGACGGCACGCCGGCCGATCTCATAACGATGGGTGCGGATGCTGGTGACCGAAGGAAACGCCACCTGCATCATGTCGAGATCGTTGAAACCGACGATGCCGATCGTCTTCGGCACCGCGATCGAGGCGCGATGGCATTCGAACAAGACGCCGAGCGCGATGTCGTCATTGTTGCAGAACACCCCGTCGAGTGTCGGCACCTTGGCCAGCGCGTCGCGGAACATCTCGCGGCCGAGCGACACGCTGGACAGCACCGGCGTGGTGGTGACGAGGCGCGGGTCGAACAGGCCCGCGGCCTCCATCGCCGCGCGATAGCCGGCAAGGCGCCGCTGCGAACGCGGATCCATGCGCGCGCCGATGAAGCCGATGCGGCGATAGCCGGCCTCGATCAGATGCTCGGTCGCCGCCCTCCCGCCATCGAGATGCGAGAAGCCGACCATCATGTCGACCGGATCGGGACCGGTTTCCATCACCTGCACCACAGGGCAGCCGGCACTTTCCAGCAGCTTTCGCGAAGCCGGCGTCTGATCGATGCCGGCGACGATCAGCGCCGCTGGCCGTTGCGAACCGAACAGCTGCAGCAGCCGCTCTTCCTCGAGGCCGGAATAGTGGGTGTTGCCAAGCTGGATGCGGAACGGGCTGGCCGACAGGCTGTCATAGATGCCGCGCACCACCTCGGCGAAGACGTTGTTGGTAAGCGACGGCACCAGCACGCCGAACACCTCGGCGCGCGCCGAGGCCAGCGCCCGGGCATTCGGGTCCGGCACGTAGCCCAGTTCGTCGACGGCGGCCTGGATCTGGCGGCGCAGCTCTTCGGACACACGCTCCGGCTCGCGCAGGGCGCGCGACACGGTGATGGCGCCGACGCCGGCCTTGCGCGCGACATCCGCGATGGTCGGGCGGCCGCCGCCCCGGCGCGTGCGCGGCTTGGTCAAAATCGAGTCCTCGCAAGATACAGATCGGAAGCCATCGCGCCCGCAGCCGTCATATGTTGTCAAAGTGGGATATTTATCCGCGCGCTTCCTTCTCGACGCTAGGTCAATGTCCGCTCCCCAAAGAGAAAAATCAGCAGAGAAAGAAGACCAAACGAGACTAAAAATCCGGCCCATGCTCCAAACAGGAGCTTGCGAAGCGATCGGAATTCGTCAGCAACAAGAAATCTGTTGAAACGGCTATTCCTGCGGCCGGCTCGCTCGCTCCAACCAAGTGATCTTTCCTCAGTAGTGTCTACAAGCGCCCCGGTTCTGCCGAGCACCAGGATAATCGAATAGAAAATTGCGGCGGCGCCTGCGAGGCATCCCGCGGTGCAGGCCCACACCGCTATTGTTAGAAGAATGGGCTTACCGTGAAGATCGAGATGCATTTTGTGCGCCCGGAATAAGGCTTAAGCTGCAACCGTCAATGATCGCCGCGACCGCCACAATAACAGAACGATAGCCAGTATATTCAAGATATTCCAGGCAATACCGTTCAGGAACGCAGCCGCATAAGAGCCGGTCAAATCGTAGATCCAGCCCGACATCCAGCCGCCGATCGCCATGCCGAAGATGGTCGCCATCATGACGATGCCGATACGCTGGCCGGCCTCTCTGGCCGGCATGTAATCGCGCACGATGATCGCGTAGCAAGGCACGATGCCGCCCTGCGACAGGCCGAACACCAGCGACACCACATAGAGCGAGGCAAGCCCGTCGAACGGGATGTAGAACAGCAGCGACAGGCACTGCAGGACCGAGCCGATCATCAATGTCCACACGGCGCCGATACGGTCGGCGAGGAAGCCGGACGCCAGCCGGCTGACGACGCCGCCCGCCATCATGATCGACAGCATGTCGGCGCCATGTGCGACGCCGTAGCCAAGGTCCATGCAATAGGCGACGATATGCACTTGCGGCATCGACATCGCCACGCAGCAGCCGAGCCCGGCGACGACCAGCAGCACCTGCAAGGCCGCCGGCGACAGCGAGATCGGCTGCACCGACCGGCTTCCGGGCGAACCCGCGACGGCCGCCGCCGGGGCACCGCGCCGCAGCATCAGCACCAGCGGCACCATTGTCACCAGGCAGAAGATGCCGATTGCCGCATAGGTGAAGCGCCAGCCCTCCGCCTTCATCAGCGTCGGCATGATGGTCGGCCACAACGCCCCGGCAAGGTAATTGCCGGCCGCCGCCGCCGTGACCGCAACACCGCGACGGCGGTTGAACCAGTGCGAGATATCGGCGATCAGCGGCCCGAAGATCACCGACGTGCCGATACCGATCAGCACCCCCTGGGCAAGCGTGAATTGCAGGATCGAGGTCGACAGCGCCGCGAGCAGCAGGCCCGCGGAAAGCGCAATCGAAGAGATCAGCGCCGGGATCCAGTAACCCATCCGGTCGATGGCGCGGCCGACCAGCACGTTGCCGGCGGCGAAACCGACCATGGTCGCCGTGTAAGGCATGGACGCCGCGGCGCGGTCGACGCCGAACTCGGCCTGCACGGCGGGCAGCACGACGACGACAGCCCACATGCCCACGGCGCCGATCGTCGCCAGCAGCATCGAGATGGCAAGCCGCATCCAGGCATAGGAGCTGTCGATGCCGGGGCCGGGCTGGAGGCTGTCGGTTCGGGTCAAGGCGTTTCCTGTCGGCGGTCTCGGAGATCGGCTGCCGTTTGCGCCACTATCGGCGCATTCTCAGGCCGCAGCAGCGCCACAGCGGGCAAATCCGTGGCTCCAGAGCCAGGGCGGAACCGATGCCGATGTGCGGAGTTTCCCGGCAACCCACCCCGCAAAGGAGTCCTGCGATGACCGCCACCAGGAAAAAATGGTCGGCCGAGGTGACCGAGCACAGCAACGCAATGGATCTTGAGGATCACGTCTTCGAATCCGACGACGCCAGGAAGATCGCCGCCTCGCTGAAACGATCCGCCGAACACAGCCACAGGCGCAAGGCCGAGCCTTTCCAATCCGCCATGTCGATGCTGAATTTTTACATCAACCGAGCCGGCAAGAACTTGCCTGCCGCGCGCAAAAAAGTGCTTGAGGACGCCAAGGACGAACTGCGCAGCGCCTTCGGACGGGACAAGGATGATTAGCGGCCGGTCCGGCCTTACCGGGCGCGGATGACGCCGTCTGTGTTGGCGAGCAATTTGCGCACAGCATTGCGCGCCGCGTCGGGGCGCTGCAGGCGGATGTTCTTCTCGATCGCCTCGTGCAGCTTCTGCGCGTGGTTGAGATCGTCGATCTCCCGTGTCGTATAGGCAAAGAGATGATCGAAGGCGGATTCGATCAGTACGCCGAGCGGCACCAGCAGGTCGTTGCCCGAAGCCCGCAGGATGGCGAGATGGAAGCGCGTGTCGGCGCGGGTCCGCTCCTGCAGGCTCGTCGCCGCGCCCATCTCACGGCAGGCCAGGCTGATCTCGGCCATCTGCTCGTCGGTTCTTCGCATCGCGGCGAACGCGGTCGCTTCCGGCTCGATGATATGGCGGAATTCCTGCACCGTCTTGAGGAACACTTCGCGGTCCGGCGACGTCGCGTACCAGGCCAGCACATCGCGATCGAGCAGGTTCCACCGTTCCTTCGGCTCGACCCAGCTGCCGATCTTGGGACGTGAGGCCAAAAGGCTCTTGGCCATCAGCATCTTGATCGCTTCGCGCACCGCCGAGCGGCTGACGCTGAACGTCTCCGACCATTTCGCTTCATTGGGCAGGATGGTGCCAGGCGGATAATCGCCGCGCACGATCCTGAGGCCGATTTCACTGGCCAGCGAGGCGTGGACGCTGGAGCCGGGAATACGCGCGGCGTCCGCCCGGCGAACGCCGCCCGGACGGTCCCCGGAGGCCGCTTTCCCCAACGATTTTTCCTTGTTCGGCTTCGCGTCCCGCATGGGGTCCAGAAAGTCCGTATTAAGCAGGCTGTCAAGCGCGGCAAGCGGCTTGCATCGCAAAGCTGCCCGCTGTGCACAGATCAGCCCCGATCCGCCGCTTGATTGGCATGTCGATATTCAGGTCAGGCCGATCCGAGAATGACGGATTTCGAGAACCGGAGCGCAGCGTACTTTTGGGTACGTGAGCACCGGCCTACGCCGGCCGTAGCCTTGACTGCCACGACCACTCATAAGTGCTTCGGCCGGCGAAGGCGGAAGCGCAGAAAGCCGTCATTCGCAGGCCGGCATCACCTGAGTGTCGACATGCCTAGGCCTGCTTGACGTATTTGCGCCAGCTATGCTCCGGGCGGAAGCCCAGCACGTCACGCGCCTTGCGGTTGGAGAGCAGCGTCTCGTATTCGCCGAGTTCGGCCTTGACCGGCACGCCGGGGTAGAACCGCTTCAAGAGTTCGGCTGTCGGCAGGTCGGACGAGGTGTCGTCATTGGCCGCGTTGAACACCTGATAGCCGAGCCCGTCCTTCTCTATGGCGCGCAGCGTGATCTGGCCAAGGTCGCGCGCGTCGACATAGCTCCAGGCGATGCGCTTGCGGAAACCCGGATCGGCGAACCATTTCGGAAACAGCGAATATTCGTGCGGCTCGATGACGTTGCCGATGCGCAGGGCATAAATGTCGGTGCCGTTGCGCTGCGCGAAGGCCCGCGCCGTCTTCTCGTTGACGACCTTGGACAAGGCATAGCTGTCCATCGGATCGACGTCATACTCCTCGTCGAGCGGGAAATATTTTGGATCGCGCGGCTCGTTGGCGAAGACCAGTCCATAGGTGGTCTCGCTGGAGGCGATGATTACCTTTCGAATACCGAGCTTAACTGCCGCCTCGATGACATTGTAGGTGCCGAGCGCATTGATGCGGAACACCTCGTTGTCGGTGGTGATCATGATGCGCGGGATGGCGGCGAAATGCACCACCGCATCGACCGGCTGCGGACGCAGCGAGGGGTCGAATTCATGCAGGCCCATATAGCTCGACAGTGCGTTGAACACCTGCCCGCTGTCGGTGATGTCGGTGATCAGCGTGCGCACCTTGGGGTTGTCGAGCGGCCTGGTGTCGATGTTGAGCACCTGGCAGCCTTGCTCGACCAGATACTGGACGACATGGCGTCCGGCCTTGCCGCTGCCGCCGGTGAACATGATCCGCTTCGTCATTTTGCTCTCCACATCCTCAGGAATTTATGTGTATTGTCAGACAATATCGCCATCCGCAACCACCCTCGCCTGCAAAACGGCAGCGCCTGACATCAATCATTGCAACAGGACTTGAAGACATGAACACGACTGCCGCGAGCGAAAAGATCGGCTTCATCGGGCTTGGCCTGATGGGCCACGGGATCGCCAAGAACATCGTCGACAAAGGCTACAGCCTGACCTTTCTCGGCCGCAAGAACCGCAAGCCGGCGGAAGACCTGCTTGGCCGCGGCGCCACCGAAGCATCGACCTCGCGCGATGTGGCGGCGGCATCGACAATCGTCTTCATCTGCGTCACCGGTTCGCGCGAGGTCGAAGCCATCATTCGCGGCCCGGGCGGCCTCAAGGAGGGTTTGAAGAAAGGTTCCGTCGTCGTCGACTGCTCGACCTCCGACCCCGTCTCGACCATTGCGCTTGCCGCTGAACTCAAGGCGCTCGGCATCGATTTTGTCGACGCACCGCTCAGCCGCACGCCGAAGGAAGCCTGGGAAGGCACACTCGACGCCATGGTCGGCGCGCCGGACGCCCTCTTTGCCAGGGTGAAACCGGTAATCGAAACCTGGGCCGGCCGCATCGTCCATATCGGCGACACCGGCGATGGCCATCGCATGAAGCTGCTCAACAATTTCATCTCGCTCGGCTACGCCGCGATCTATTCCGAGGCACTGGCACTGGCTGAGAAGGTCGGCATCTCGCCGCCGCGCTTCGACAGCGTCATCCGCAATGGCCGTATGGATTGCGGCTTCTACCAGACCTTCATGCGCTGGACGCTGGAAGGTGACCGCGACGCGCACAAATTCACCATCGCCAATGCCTTCAAGGACCTGACCTATCTGGAATCGATGGCGGGTGCGGCCGGCATTGCCAACCCGCTCGGCAACGCCACCAAGAACGCCTTCGCCGGTGCTCATGCGACCGGCCCGGCCGAGCAATTCGTACCGATGCTGGCAACGCATATCGGCAAGGTGAACGGCGTCGACCTGATGCCGATGAAGGATGGCAAGAAGCAGACCATTTAACCGATTGCCCAACGCAGGCGCCGATCACCGCCTCCAGCGCCCGATCCCTTCATCGGTATCCGCAAGCAGCTTGTGCACGGCGTTGCGCGCGGCGGCCGGGCGCTGCAGGCGGATGTTCTTTTCGATCGCCTCATGCAGCTTCTGCGCCTGGCGCTGATCGGCGACCTGCTGTGTCGTGAATGCGAAGAGATGGTCGAGCGCCGACTCGATCAACACGCCGAGCGGCACAAGGAGGTCGTTGCCGGAGGCGCGCAGGATGGCCAGATGAAAGCGCGTATCGGCGCGGATACGCTCCTGCAGGCTCAAGGCCTCGCCCATCTCGCGGCAGGCCTGGCTGATTTCCGCCATTTGCTCGTCACTGCGCCGTATGGCGGCAAAGGCCGATGCTTCCGGCTCGATGATATGACGAAACTCCTGCACGGTTCGCAGGAACGCCTCGCGGTCGGGCGCCGTCGCGTACCAGGCCAGCACGTCGCGGTCGAGCAGGTTCCAGCGCTCCTTCGGCTCGACCCAACTGCCGATCTTGGGGCGTGAAGCCAACAGGCTTTTCGCCATCAGCATCTTGATGGCTTCGCGCACCGCCGAACGGCTGACATTGAAGATCTCGGCCCATCTGGACTCGTTGGGCAGGATGGTGCCGGGCGGATAGTCGCCACGCACGATCCGCAGGCCAATCTCGCCGGCCAGCGAGACATGGACGCTCGCTCCCGCAAAATGCGCGGCACCGGCCTTGCGCATGACAGCCGGGCCGTGGCCGGCTTGTGCCTTGGCCCGGTCGGTTCGCTTGCTTGACTTCTCGTCCGGCATCCACGTTCCAATGCGTCGACCGTCTGTCGTCCGGACTGGTCCGAACCGCACGGGCGCCGATCTCGTTGCCGAAAAATCCAGATCACGGGCGCAGCAAAGCCGGAGCCGGTTGCCCCAACCATTGCGTCCGTTCGGGAATTATCGCTTCCGTCCAGGAATGACGGGGCGCCCGCAGCCGGGCGCCCCGAAATCGAGAACCTACTTCTGGATGCAGGTGTCGACCGTATCCTTGGTGCACTCGTCGAGGCCGGTGAACACCGGATCGGCGACCGCCTTGCCTTCGATCAGGTCGATCATCACCGACGGTGCCTTGTAGCCCATTTCGAACGGCCGCTGGCCGACCAGAGCCGTTACAAGGCCGTCACGAGCGATCGCAATCTCGTCGCCGATCGTGTCGGCGGCGCCGATGACGAAGTCGTTGCTGGCGATCCGGTCCTTGAGCGGTCCGAACAGATCGCGATAGGGCTGCGGCGCGCCGAACAGCGGCCAACCGCCCATGATGCCGAAGGCGTCCAGCTTGGGGTTGGCGGCGAGGATGTCGGTCATCGCCTGCACGCCCTTGGCGCCATCGTCGTTGGTGAACACCGGGCAGCCGGCGACTTCGGTCCAGCCACCTTCACCGGCAAGTGCGGCGAGGCCCTCCTTGCCCGACAGTGCGTCACGCATGCCTTGCGCACGGCGCAGGATGTTGTCGGCTGCCGGGTTGCCTTCGATGGTGCAGATCGTGCCACCATTCGGCTTGCCCTTCTTGATGTACTCGCCGATCTTCTTGCCCATCAGGTAATTGTCGGTACCGAGATAGGTCTTGCGAAGACCTGCGTCTTCCTTGCTGAGATCGGCATCGACCGTCATGATCGGGATCGACGGATTGGCACTCTTGATCGTCTGCGCGATCAGCGGCGCGTTGGACGGCGAGATCGCCATCGCCACCGTGTCGGCCTTGCTCAGCATGTCCTGGACGATCTGCGCCTCGCCGGCCTCGTCCGAAGTCGACGCCGGACCGGTGTAGAAGCATTCATATTCCGAGCTGGCGTTTTCCTTGTTCCACTTCTCGCAGCCCTGGTGGATGGCCTCGAAGAACGGATTGTCGAGACCTTTCACGACAATGACGAGCTGTTTCTTGGCCAAAGCCGGCCCGGCACCCAACGCCATGGCGGCGACGGCGGCGAGCAAAAGTGTTTTCCTCATGTCAGTCCTCCCTTGAAACAAACGGACACGGCGTGCCCGCCATACAGATCGACCGGATGCGTGATGACCGAGGGTCGTTTCGCGAGCGCTCGTGTCGCCAGGACAGATCGATAAGCATTTCCAGATTCGGCTTCAGACCAGCTCACACACAGGTGCCGCCGGATCCTGGACCGTCAAACCTCCGCCAATTCCGGCCGGCGAACCGCCAGCGGGGATCGGCATAATCTCCTCCGACGCTTAGCTAATATCGGCTTGGCGCCAACGTCAATGCTATTTGTCCTACAAAACGGATTTTTAAAATAGTCCTGGCCCAATTCGTCCGACAATTGATTGACGTGCGCCGGCTTTTGCGTAAAAGAACGCTAACGCCGTCTTCGGGAGGAGCCGGGGAGAGCGAGGCCAAAGCAGCGTCGGCATCCACGCCGGTAACAGCTGCAGGTCGCAAAACACGGGGAGGCAAAGGCTGGTGGCGGTTCTCGAACTCACCAACATCTCAAGGCATTTCGGCGCCATCCAGGCCGTCAACGACGTTTCGCTGTCGATCGAGCCCGGACAGGTGGTCGGCCTGATGGGCGACAACGGCGCCGGCAAGTCGACGCTGGTCAAGATGATCGCTGGCAATTTCCGCCCGAGCCATGGCACCATGCACATGGACGGCAAGGAATTGATCCTGCACAAGCCGGCGGAAGCCCGCCAGCACGGCATCGAGATCGTCCACCAGGACCTTGCGCTCTGCAACAATCTGACTGCCGCCGCCAATGTCTATCTCGGCCGTGAGTTGCGGCGCGGCGTCGGGCCGTTCCGGATCCTCGACTATGCCTCGATGTACAAGCGTGCCGGCCAGCTCTTCGCCGAATTGAAGTCCGAGACCCGTCCGCGCGACCTCGTCAAGCAGATGTCGGGCGGCCAGCGCCAGGCGGTGGCGATTGCCCGCACCATGCTGTCGCAGGCCAAGATCGTGCTGATGGACGAACCGACGGCGGCGATCTCGGTGCGCCAGGTCGCCGAAGTGCTGAACCTTATCCGCCATTTGCGCGATCAGGGCATCGCCGTCGTTCTGATCAGCCACCGCATGCCTGACGTGTTCACCGTCGCCGACCGCGTCATCGTCATGCGGCGCGGGCGCAAGGTCGCCGACAAGACGATTGCGTCGAGCTCGCCCGAGGAAGTCACGGGGCTGATCACCGGCGCTATCGAACAGGTTTGATTTCAAGCGAATTCCACCACGCACAGCAGATGAAGGTCGACGATGGCACTGACAATTGACCAGCCGATCGAGCATAAGCAGCAATCCTTGGCCGCGAGACTGTTTGCCAGCCAGACTTTCTGGGTGGTGATCGCGGTCATCCTTGCCTGCGTGTTCCTGTCGTTTGCCACCGACGCTTTCGCCACCTCGAAGAACCTCTACAACATCACCCGCAACATCACCTTCGTCGCCATCATCGCGCTCGGCATGACCTTCGTCATCATCACCGGCGGCATCGACCTGTCGGTCGGCTCGGTGCTGTGCCTGTCGTCGATGGTGCTGGCCGTCACCATGCATGCCGGCTACTCGATCGAGGTCGGCATCCTGGCCTCGATTGCCACCGCGCTCGCCATTGGCGCCTTCAACGGCGTGCTGATCGCCTATCTCGGCTTTCCACCCTTCGTGGTGACGCTCGGCATGCTGTCGATCGCCCGAAGCCTCGCCATGGTCGCCTCCAACAACACGGTGGTCTTCCAGTTCGGGCCGGACCATGCCAAGCTTCTGTCATTGGGCGGCGGCGCCTGGGTGTTCGGCATCGCCAACCCGGTGCTTTACATGATCCTTCTGGCGCTGATCACCGGCTTCATCCTGCGCTGGACCAAGTTCGGCCGCCATATCTTCGCCATCGGCGGCAATGAGCACGCGGCAACGCTGACCGGCGTTCCGGTGCGCCAGATCAAGGTTGCCGTCTACATGATCTCGGCACTGTCGGCGGGCATTGCGGGCATCATCCAGACCGGCTGGCTGGGTGCCGTCACCACCAATCTCGGCACCGGCATGGAGCTGCAGGTAATCGCCGCCACCGTCATCGGCGGCGCCAATCTGGCCGGCGGCGTCGGCACCGCCTTCGGCGCCATCGTCGGCGCGGCCCTGATCGAGGTGATCCGCAACAGTCTCGGCCTGCTCGGCATCAATGCCTTCTGGCAAGGCGTCTTCATCGGCGGCGCCATCCTGCTGGCGGTGCTGTTCGACCGCATCCGCAATTTCCGCCGCAGCGACTAGAACCATGATCCCGAAAAGTGGAAACCGGTTTTCTCGGACAAACGGAACCGTTTGTCCGGAGATCATGGTCAAACAAAAGACGGTTTGATGGCCAACTCCCTGTTCAGCCTCGAGGGCCGGCTGGCGCTGGTGACCGGCTCCGGCCAGGGCATCGGCTTCGCGCTGGCTCGGGGCCTGGCCGAACATGGGGCAAGCGTGGTGCTGAACGGCCGCGACGCCGCCAGGATCGACAGCGCCGTCGAAAAGCTGCGCAACGCCGGCTTCAAGGCGCACGCCTCGGTATTCGACGTCACCGATTTTCAGGCGGTCAACGAGGACATTGCCCGCATCGAGGCCGAGATCGGCGCCATCGACACCCTCATCAACAATGCCGGCATACAATTCCGCGCCCCGCTCGAGGACTTTCCCGAGGAGCAATGGGAGCGCCTGTTCAAGACCAATGTGTCGGGCGCCTTCCATGCAGCCAAGGCGGTCGCCCGCCACATGATCCCGCGCGGCAAGGGCAAGATCATCAACGTCGGTTCGGTGCAGAGCGAACTGGCAAGGCCGAACATCGCGCCCTACACCGCCACCAAGGGCGCGATCCGCAACCTGACAAGGGGCATGTGCGCCGATTGGGCCAAACACGGCCTGCAGATCAATGCGATCGCGCCCGGCTATTTCCGTACCGAGATGAACCAGGCGCTGGTCGACAATCCCGAATTTTCCGCCTGGCTGGAAAAGCGCACGCCGGCCGGGCGCTGGGGCAATGTCGACGAGTTGATCGGCGCCGCGGTGTTCCTTGCCTCCGACGCCTCGTCCTTCGTCAACGGCCATACGCTGTATGTCGATGGCGGCATGACGGCTTCGGTTTGAGGTTGGCAATTCTCCCGACCGCTATTCGTTCCAGTGCGTATCGCTCAGTCTGAAAATCCGGCCTCACTGGCCGTCATTCGCCCTCGCCGCCCGCGCGCGTCTTGACGCGGCCCCGAACTCGGCCGCACAATCCCCACTGCAGGCGAAGGGAGGCCAGTCGCCTGCGGGAGGATATACCCATGACGGAAGCGATCAGGCTCTACTGGGGCCGGTTCGGACATGTTTCTATCCTGAATGTCGCAAGCGACTTCGTCACCCATGCCCATGTCGAGGCCCATCTCATCATCTGGCTGGAAGGTACGGCCGGCGAAATGACCATCGGCCGCGAGACCGTCCGGCTTGGGCCTGGAACGGCCGCCGGCATCAACTCCTTCCAGCCGCACAGCCATGTTCTGTCGCAAAACGGGACGCCCGGTCTGTTTCTCGCCTTCTACATCGATCCCGACTGGGCGCGGCGCCGCCGCGACCTGCCTTCGTCGGCGCCGCTGTTTTCACAAGCCGCGATCACGCTGGAACCGTGGCTGCATCAGGCCGCCGCCAATCTGCTCGACCACCTCAGCGACAATGAGAGCGTCGACGATATCGCCAACTACGAGATCGAGCGTTTCATCGATAGCGTGCTCGACGCCGCCGACGCCTCGGCGCCGCAGGAGGCCCGTGTCCGCATCAACACCATGCAGGATTTTCGTGTCCGCAAGGCAATCCAGTTGATGAGAGCCAATGTCTGCGAGCGCATCTGCTTCGACGACGTGGCGCGCAGCGTCGGCCTGTCGCGACCGCATTTCTTCGCTTTGTTCAAGGAACAGACCAATCTGACGCCCAATGTCTACTGGAACACGCTGCGCATGGAGGAAGCGGTGCGGCAGCTGCAATGGTCGCAGGAACCGCTGATCTCGGTCGCCTGCAATCTCGGCTTCACCACGCAGGGCAATTTCTCGCGCTTCTTCCGCGACCATGTCGGCGTGCCGCCGACGCTCTACCGCGAGGCCGCGCGGGCGATCGCCTGAGCCAACCGCCCTTTTTCAGACTCCCCGCCCTTTTTCAGACTCCTTGATAGGCGCTCAAGACGCATTGATAAGCGTCGCTGAAATGGCCGCCCTACCCTTGCACCGGATCGCTTTTGCAAGGGAACATTTTGAATGGCCAAAGTCACCATCTCCAGCGTCATCGACGCGCCGGTCGAAAAGGTCTGGGCGCGCATACGCGACTTCAACGGGCTGCCGGACTGGCATCCGCGCATGGTGGAAAGCCGCATTGAAGACGGCAAGGATGCCACCACAATCGGCTGCGTGCGCAATTTCCAGCTCGCCAGCGGCGCCCGCCTGCGCGAAAAGCTGCTCGACTTCTCCGATCAGAATTTCCTGGTCAGCTACTCCATCCTCGAGACGCCGCAGCCGCTGACCAACCACAAGGCGACCCTGCAGCTGCGGCGCGTGACCGATGGCGACCGCACCTACGCCGAATGGACCGCCAGCTTCGACGCCGCGCCCGAGGAGGCAGACAAGCTGGCCGAGGGCATGGGCGCCAATGTCTTTCAGGGCGGCTTCAACGCCCTGAAAAGCCATTTCGCCGGCCAGAGCTGACAGGAGCCAGACCATGGCGCTGGCACTGCAGACTTTTGCAACGGTGAAAGACGCGAACGCGGCACTGAAGGCGGCCGGCACCCGCTATCTCGGTGGCGGCACGCTGGTCGTCCGCGCGGCCAATGAAGGCGATGTTTCGGTATCCAGCCTTATCAGGTCGACCGAGCCGTCTTTGTCCACCATCGCTGTTGCCGGCGGCAAAGTCCGCATCGGCGCTTCGGTGACCATGGCGGCGATCGCCGGCCATCCGGAGCTCGGCACGCTCGCCAAGGCCGCCCGCGCCGTCGGAGGCCCGGCCATCCGCAACATGGCGACCGTCGGCGGCAATCTTTTTGCCCCGAGCCCGTATGGCGATTTCGCTGTTGCCCTGCTGGCGCTCGATGCGACGGTCAGCACCGATGACGGTGAAACGCCGATCGAGACTTTCCTAGCCAATCGGGGCGGCAGCCGCGTCGTCGTCACTTCCGTGAGCTTCACGCTTCCGAAGGCCGACAGTTTCCGCTTCCTGAAAGTGTCGAGGGTCAAGCCCAAGGGCGTCTCCGTGCTCAGCATAGCCGGTGCTCTGGAACTGTCGTCGGATGGCTCCGTGACCTCGGCGCGGATCGCGCTCGGCTGCATGGCGGATCGGCCCATGCGCGCCAGGGCGGCGGAAAAAGCGCTGATCGGCCGAACGCTGACCGCTGACGGCATCGCGCCGGCCTTGGCCGCGGCCGGTGATGGCACCTCGCCCATCACCGACCCGATCGCCAGCGCCTGGTATCGCGCCGAAGTCCTGCCGGTTCATCTCGGCCGGTTGCTGCTCGCATAATATTTGTTCGGGGGCGCGCGTCTGTCCGCTGGTTCGGGCAGGCGCGCAAGGAGGAAAACATGGCAAAGATCCCGGTTCAGTTCACGCTCAACGGTTCTGAAAAGGCCGAATTCATCGATAGCGGCACGACGCTGCTGCACGCCTTGCGCGACAAGATCGGTGACACCTCGCCGAAGGGCGGCTGCCATCAAGGCACCTGCGGCGCCTGTTCTGTCATCATAGACGGCGAACTCCGGCTCTCCTGCCTGACGTTGGCCGAGACCTGCAATGGCGCCGTCATCAGCACGACATCAGGGCTTTCGGAAAGCGGCGTGCTGCACCCGCTGCAGCGCGCCTTTCTCGACACGTTCGCCACGCAATGCGGCTTCTGCACGCCGGGCATGATCATGGCGGCCAAGGTGCTGCTCGACCACACGCCCAATCCCAGCCGCGACGAGGTGGTCGAGGCGCTGTCGGGCAACATCTGCCGCTGCACCGGTTACGAGCCGATCATCCAGGCGGTGCTGACCGCCGCCCGCGCCAATTCGCAGAACGCGGCCTGAGGGGTCCAAAACAATGGAACTGCGCAAGAACTACTTCGCCGATGTCCGCAAGGACGATCTGCACGAGATCGGCCAGCCGCGGCCGCGCTCGGATTCGCCCGGCCATGTCACCGGCAGGACCGCCTTTTTCGCCGACCGCAATTTCCCCGGCATGCTGCACCTGAAGATGGTACGCAGCCCGCATCACCATGCCCGCATCCGTTCGATCGACACCTCGGAGGCGGAAAAACATCCGGGCGTGGTGAAAATTCTGACCGCCAAGGACGTGCCGCACAATGTCTACACCATCCTGATCCTGATCCAGATCGGGCCGGAGGACGAGACGGTGCTTGCCGACGGCAAGGTGCGCTGGAAGGGCGAGGCCGTGGTGGCGGTGCTGGCCGAAACCGAGCGAGCGGCACAAGAGGCCGCAGCCAAGGTCAAGGTCGACTATGAGGTGCTGCCGGCCGTCTTCGACATGGAAGAGGCGCTGAAACCCGACGCGCCGCTGGTCAACGAATATCACGGCCAGAATTATTACCTCTATGATAGCGGCGAGTGCCGTAAGGTGCGCTTCGGCGATGTCGAGGCGGGCTTCGCCGGCGCCGACCACATACTGGAGCAGAGCTACCAGTCTTCGCCGATCGAGCACGCGCCGACCGAGACCACCGGCTGCGTGGTGGCGCCCGAGGGCAATGACCGCTTCACCTGCTACACCAACACGCAGGCGATGTTCTTCACGCTCGACAACACCTCGATCATCCTGCAGATGCCGGGCAGCAAATTGCATTTCGTCGGCGGCACAGTCGGCGGCGGTTTTGGCGGCAAGGTCGACGTCATCGTCGAGCCGATCGCCATCCTCGGCGCAAAACTAACAGGACGACCAGTCTGTTTTATCTACAGCCGCGAGGAGGAGATGCAGATCTCGTCGCCGCGCGCCGCTGAAAAGGTCGTCATCAAGGACGGCGTCATGAAAGATGGCCGCATCGTCGCGCGCAAGGTCACCGGATACACCGATGCCGGCGCCTATTCGCGCCACTCGCCCTATGGCGCGCAGAAGGGCGCGGGGCATTATCCCGGCCCCTACACTATTCCGAACGTCTGGATCGACACCTACTGCGTCTACACCAACCGCACGCCGTCGTCGGCCATGCGCGGCTTCGGCGTCACCATCGGCGATTTCGCGCTGGAGGTGCAGATGGACAAGCTGGCGCGCCTGATCGGCATGGACCCGCTCGAATTCCGCTTCATCAACGCCTATCGCGACGGCGACATGAAGGCGCACCGCCAGCCGACAGAGGGCGCCGCACTGATCGAATGCATGCAGGAAGCTTCGCGCGCCGCCAACTGGCCGGTGGCGGAAAGGTACATGGCGATGTCCTCCTATACGAAGGGAGCTTGAGATGGCGATCAGGCGCGGACGCGGCGTTGCCGCGATCAACTATCCCACCGGTATGAACCTCGGCGGTGACCCGACGCAGGCACTGGTGCACTCGACGCCGACAGGCAATTTCATGGTGACGCTGTCATCGGTCGATCTCGGGCAGGGCATGAAGCAAATCATGGCGCAGATCTGCGCCGAGACCATCGGCGTGCCGACAGACCGCGTCGTCGTCGACACCGCCGACACCGACACCGGCCCGCACTGCATGGGCACCTTCGCCTCGCGCGGTACGCACCGCGCCGGCAACGCCGTCATCCAGGCGGCAAGGGAAGCGCGGCAGGTGATGCTGGAAGTGGCCGCCGAGGAACTGGAGGTGAACGCCTCCGATCTCGAGACAGACGGCCAGGGCAACATCCTGGTCAAGGGCGCCCCGCAAAAATCGATCTCGATCTTCGATGTCGCGCTGTCGGCGCATTTCAAGCGCGGTCGCTCGATCTCGGGCCGCGGCATGTTCCTGATTCCGCGCTCCTATCCGGAGAAAGAGACTGGCGCGATGAAGCCATCGACCTGCTACGCGCATGCCTGCACCGTGGCCGAGGTCGAGGTCGACGACGAGACCGGCGAGGTCACCGTGCTGACGGTGAAGAACGTCTTCGAGATCGGCCGCGCGCTGAACCCGAAAATGGTCGAACAGCAACTGGTCGGCGGTTCGTGGATGGGCATCAGCCATGCGCTCTACGAGACGACCGAGCCCTATTATCCCAACCGCGACCATGGCGGCACGGACTTCAACCAGTATCTGATGCCCGGCCCCGGCGACCTCGCCGAGACCGAGATCATCGTGCTGGAGCGGCCATCGGCGGACGGGCCATACGGCGCCAAGGGGCCGGGCGAAATGTGCGCCAACCCGCAGATCCCGGCGGTCGCCAATGCCGTCTTCGACGCTGTCGGCGTGCGCATCGACACGCTGCCGATCACGCCGGAGCGCGTCCTGCGCGCGCTGAAGGCGCAAGCGGCGAACTGAGGCTGGAATGAACGGGACAAGCGCCGAGACTGTCGCAATCTCACCGGAGGCGGTGGCGCAGCATCTTGCCGCCTCGCGCTATCTGGCCGACGACAGTCTTGCGACCGCGATCTTCCTGGCGATCCGGCTGGGGAAGCCGCTGCTGCTCGAAGGCGCACCAGGCGTCGGCAAGACGGAAGCGGCCAAGGCGATCGCCGCGCTGCTCGGCCGCGATCTGGTGCGGCTGCAATGCTATGAAGGCGTCGACGCCGCGCACGCGCTCTACGAATGGAATTATCAACGCCAGCTGCTCGCCATTCGCCACGCCGGCGAGCACGAGATCGACATCTACGAGGACCGTTTCCTGATCGCCCGGCCGCTGCTGCAGGTGCTGAAAGCGCCGGAACAGCGCGTGCTGCTGGTCGACGAGATCGACCGCTCGGATCATGAATTCGAGGCGCTGCTTCTGGAATTCCTCTCCGATTTCCAGATCAGCATTCCCGAACGCGGCACGATCCGCGCCACGGCACAGCCGATCGTCATCCTGACCTCGAACCGCACCCGCGAGCTTGCCGAGGCGCTGCGCCGCCGCTGTGTCTACCACTGGATCGGCTATCCCGACGCCGAGCGCGAGGCCGCCATCATCATGCTGCGCGCCGGCGATGTGGCCGAGGTAACGGCGCGCGCGGTGGCGGCGGCCGTGCAGACCATCCGCGCCCGGCCGCTGGCCAAGCCGCCGGGTATCGCCGAGGCCGTCGAATGGGCCAATGCCGCCACCATCCTGGAGAAGGGCGGCAGCCCGTGGCCGGAAGCCTTCCGCCGCGCCATCGGCGTGCTGATCAAGGACGAGGAAGACCTTTCCTACATCGCACCGGAGCTTGGCCGGATCGTCGAGGAGGCGCTGGCGTGACGCGGGAGGTCATTTCGCAAGGCTGGCGGGACAGCGCCCTCCTCTGTCCTGCCGGACATCTCCCCCTCAAGGGGGGAGATCGGATGTCATCCCCGCTTTCGCTAATCGCTGACGTCGCCGAACAGAGCGAAGCGCCGAAGCTGCCAATCTCCCCCCTTGAGGGGGAGATGTCCGGCAGGACAGAGGGGGGCGACACAGAATGATGCGGGAAACAAGCCTCCCCCGCGCCGCCTCGCCATTCCTGGGTTTTGCCAGGCTCTTGCGCCGCTACGGCTTTGCCATAGCCCCCGAGCAAGTCTCCGGCTTCATGCAGGCGGTGACGTTGCTCGGTCCACGCTCGATGGCCGACATCCGCGAGGCGGCCCTCGCCACCCTGGCGCCGCCGCCCGACCGCCGCGACGAATTCGAAGCGCATTTCCAGAGCCATTTCTATGGCAACAGGTCCGCCGTGGTCGAAGGCGACGCCGACGAGGAAACCCGCATCAAGGATGATGGCGGTGCGAGCCAGGAAGAGATCGAGGTCATCAGCCATCAGGAAGGTGGCGAACTCTCTTCCGGCGCCGAACAACTGAGTACCCGCGATTTCAAGCGCGACGACGACAACCTTGCCGCTTTCCGCCGCAGGCTCGCTTCAGCCTTGCCCGCCCGCCGCTCGTTCCGCACCGTGCGCACGCATTCGCGCGGCAAGCTCGATCTGCGCCGGTCGCTGCGGGAAATCGTCAGCGCCGATGGCGACGTGCCCTCGCCGCTGCTGCGCCGCCGCCAGACCGTGCCGCGCAAGCTGCTGCTGCTGATCGACGTTTCCGGCTCGATGAAGCTGCACACCGCAGACTATCTCAAGCTGGCGCATGCCGCCGTGCAAGGCGCGGACCGCGCCGAAATCTTCACCTTCGGCACGCGGCTGACCCGCATCACCGCGGCATTGCGCATCCGCGACCGCGACCAGGCATTGGCCCGCGCCGCAGCCCAGGTCGACGATTGGGACGGCGGCACCCGCATGGGCCCGACGCTGCTCGCTTTCCTCTCGGTGCCGCGCTTCTCGTCGTTTGCACGCGGTGCCGCAATCGTCATCCTGTCCGACGCGCTGGAGCGGGGCGACCATGGTGAACTGGAGACGGCGATGCGGCGGCTGAGCGCCCGCGCCTTCCGGCTGTCGCTGGCCACACCCTTGGCCGGCGATCCGCGCTTCCGGCCGGCGACGGCGGCACTGCGCGCCATCCTCCCCGCGCTCGACGATCTGGTCGACGGCTCATCGCTCGCCGGTCTCACCGATTTCATCCTGTCGCTCGCCCGCCCTGCTCCGGCGGCGGCGACAATCTGGAAGAGGGTTTCATGATGCAGAAAACCATCGACGCACATTTCCACATCTGGCGCCAACAGGACCAGCCATGGCTGGTCGGACCGATGGTGCCGCGCATCTTCGGCCCCTACGAACCGATCCGGCGCGACTATCCGATCGAGGAATTTCTCGAAGACCAGAGGGATTCAGGCGTCGAGAAGGCCGTCTACGTCCAGACCAACTGGGCCAAGGAGGATTTCGAGAAGGAAGTCGCTTTCCTGCAGAAGACGTCCGACGAAACCGGCTGGCCGCATGCCATCGTCGGCTACACCGACATGACCGTCGACGATATCAGGCCTCAGATCGATCGCTTGATGAAATACAAGCTGCTGCGCGGCGTGCGCATGCAGTTGCACTGGCACGAGACCCCGGCCTTCCGCTTCGCCGCCTCCGCCGATCAGATGATCGACCCGAAAGTGCGCGCCAATGTGGCGCGGCTCAAGGATTATGGCCTGTCCTTCGACCTACAGCTCTTCCCCGCCCAAATGAAGGACGGCCTGACGCTGGTCGGCGAGAACCCCGAAACGAATTTCATCCTCACCCATGCAGGCATGCTGACCGGCATGGAACCGGAAAACACCAAGGCCTGGAAGGCAGGCCTGCGAACGCTGTCGGCGGCGCCCAATCTTTACGCCAAGCTGTCGGGCCTCGGCACCTTCGTCCACCGCAACGATCCCCTGCTGATCGCCTATGTCGTAGACAACGCGATCGATATCCTGGGCGCCGACCATCTGATGTTCGGTTCGAACTTCCCGATCGAGAAACTGTGGACCAGCCACGCTGAGCTGATCAAGGCGCACCGCGACGCGGTGGCCAAGCATGGTGCGGTGGCCGAGGCGGATATCTTCTGGAACACGGCGGAGAAGGTTTACCGGCCGGTGTGACGCCTCACTTCACCTCGAACTGCGGATCGACTGGAATCTGCATCGCCGTCACCAGATGGTTGGTCTGGCCGGCGAGCCCGATGATCGACACCAGTTCGCCATGCTGCGCATCGGTCATGCCCTTGGCGCGGGCTGCCGCCGTGTGCGAGTGGACGCAGTAGGAGCAGCCATTGGCGGTCGACACCGCGATGTAGATCATCTCCTTGGTCAGCGGATCGATGGCGCTGTCGGCGACCATCACCACCTTCAACTGTTCCCAGATCCGCTTCAGCGCCGAAGGATCATTGGCCAGCCCGCGCCAGAAATTGTTGATAAAATCGGATTTGCGCGTCGCGCGGATGTCGTCGAACACGGCTTTCACGGCGGGAATCTTTTCGACCTCGGCATCGCTGAGGAGTTTTGTGGTGGCCATGGGGTTTTTCCTTCGTTGGATCGTTGCGTGAATTGAATCAGGTCTTGAGCAATTGCGGCCAATCCACTCGTCCGATTCACTTTTCCAGCGCCGGCGTCTAGATTCAGGTCAGGCCGAGTCGAAAATGGTGAGTTCCGAGAACCGGAGCGGAGCGTACTTTTCGTACGTGAGCACCGGAAGCGCAGGAAACCGCCATTTGCAGGCCGGCCTCACCTGAATCTAATGCACGGCCGCATACATGATCTTCTCCTCCGTCGCCTCCGCCGGCGAAAACTCCTCCACAATACGCCCTTGGCGGCAGACCAGGATGCGGTCGGACAGGTTCATGATCTCCGGCAGGTAGGACGAGATGACGACGACGGCCAGCCCCTCATCGGCCAGCCGGTTGATGATCTGGTGGATCTCGGCGATCGCGCCGACATCGACGCCACGTGTCGGCTCGTCGAAGATGACGATGCGCGGCTTCTGCACCAGCCCCTTGCCGATCACCACCTTCTGCTGGTTGCCGCCTGACAGCTCGACGACGCGCGCATTGTCGTTGATTGCCTTGATGTTCAGCGTCTTCGTCCATTCGGCCGAGAGCGCGCGCATCTCCTGCGTGTTGATCACCCAGGCCTTTTCGCGGCCCGCCGCCAGCAGTCCGCCGAACAGGTTTTCGGCAATGCCCATCGTCTCGAAGATGCCTTCGCTCTTGCGGTCCTCGGTGACATAGACGATGCCGTCGGCCACCGCTTCGCTCGGCACGAGATAGCGCACCGGTCTGTCATCGAGTTCAATCGCGCCGCCGCGCAGGAAATCCCGCTTGTAGATGCCTGAGACGATCTTGAATGTCTCGGTGCGGCCGGAGCCGATCAGCCCAAACACGCCGGTGATCTGGCCCTCGAAGATCGAAAAAGAGGTGTTGCGCACGACATTGCTCATCGAAATGTCCTGCACCGACAGCACTTTCTTGCCCGCCTTGCGCAGCTTCGCTTCGTCGCGCTGGCGGTAGATCTGTCCCGATAGCGTGCGCCCGACCATGGCGGAAACGATCCTGTCGCGGTCGAAGGCGGATGTGTCGTCGGTAATGACCAGCTCGCCGTCGCGCAGGATGGTGATGCGGTCGGCGATATCGAGCGCCTCTTCCAGCGCATGGCTGATGAAGACGATCGAGACGCCGCCCGCCTTCAGCCGGCGGATCAGCGCGAAGAAGTGCCGCTTCTCCTCCGGCGTCAGCGTCGCCGTCGGCTCGTCGAAGATGATGATCTCGGCATTGTGGTGGACGGCGCGCGCGATCTCGACCATCTGCCGCTTGGCCGCACCCAGCGTTGCCACCATGGCGTTGGGGTCGACCGGGAAGTTCAGCGACTGCAGGAACTGCTGCGCTGAAATGTAGGTGCCGCGCAGCCGGTTGAGGAACTTTTCGGTGCCGAGATAAAGGTTCTGCGCCACCGTCATCGACGGCACCAGGCTGGTCTCCTGGAACACCATCGCGATGCCGGCTTCAAGCGCTGCGTGCGGCGAGGCGTAGGCGATTTCCTGGCCCTTGTGGAACATCTTGCCCGAGTTGGCATCGACCACACCGGCGATGATCTTGGTCAGCGTCGATTTTCCCGCGCCGTTCTCGCCAAGCAGCGC